>NZ_JBIXLN010000060.1:0-18608 GCF_045798555.1 Paeniglutamicibacter sp. MACA_103
CCGGACGTGATTTTGCTCTTCCCATGGCCTGTCCCAATTCCTTGCGGGTGGTAGACGAAAACCCGCACACCCAAGAATGACACCATTTCCACAGAATATTAGCTAAGACAAAGTACTAGGCATCCAGTGAGAGTACGGCAGCGTGATAGCGACGACCACAACCACGGCACATGAAGGTTAATCATGTATCGTTTTGCTACGCAGCGGAGCCCGTCTCAGTTCAAGGGCGCGCCATCCAACAGGCCGATGTCCGGGCTGCGGAAAATCCCATCTCATGACACCAGCACGACATTTCACTGATGAGCGCACCAGCCCTTCCGAATAACATAACCTGGTCATATATTTTGGCAGATGTGCCACGGATATATATGGCCACCCATTGATCCGAAAGGACCACCGTGAGTTCCAGTGCTTCAACCTTCCAGCAGCCGTCGATGGCCCCCATCACGGTGACCGGCAAGGACCAGAGAACCGCCTGGCGGACCAATTCGATGCCGTCGTCAGAAAAACTGCGGGACGGGGCGTGGAGCATCCCGGTCGTCTTCCCCGGAAATCCAATGCGCTACACCCTCAGCTACCTGTTGCGCAGTGGCGACGATGCCATCCTCGTCGATCCCGGATGGGACAGTGACGCCGGCGAGAACCAGCTGCGCAGCGGATGCGCACAGGCAGGCATCGCGTTGGAAGACCTCACGGGCATCGTGGCAACCCACTACCATTCCGACCACCTTGGAATGGCGGGACGCATCCGGAGAATCAGCGGCGCCTGGGTGGCGATGGGCGAGCACGAATTCGTTGATGTGCAGACTTGGGACTCAACCGCCCGATATCAAGCGGAGCAAAACCGCCAGTACATCCTCTGGGGAACCCCTGATGATGTACTGGCCGACGTGGGCATGAACGACACCCGGGTCAGCCAGCTGACGCAACTGGCAACACCGGATGTGCGTCTGCGTGACGGCCAGCGGCTACCCGTGGCTGGGCTGGACATCGAGGTCATGCTGACCCCGGGCCACTCCCCCGGGCACATCTGCCTGATTGACTGGTCGCACGAGCTGATCTTCAGCGGCGACCACGTCCTGCCGCGGATCTCCCCACACATTTCCCTGGATCTGTCTGGATTGGAAGACCCTCTGCAGGCCTACTACAACTCGTTGGAGCGGATCGGTTTCGAGGACGATATGGAGGTCTGCCCCGCCCACGAGTACCGCTTCATCGGGATGCGGCGGCGGGTGGAGCAGCTAGTGGAACACAACCGCGCACGCTCCTCTGAGGTGCTCCAGGTGATCGCGGAGCATGCGCCGGATACGGTGTGGGAGGTGGCCCGACATCTGTCCTGGTCACGCGGTTGGAAGTCTCTTACCGCTCTGCCGCTGCGGCTGGCCGTTTCCGAGACCGCCGCCCACATCGAGCACCTCAAGCTGGCCGGACACCATCTCGGTATTCCCACGCGACTGGATCGCCGCGGGTAGCCTGCAGTGGTGCCGAGGTACAGCTACGTGTGGCCCACAACCTCGCCTCAACACGGCAATTTCCGCCGCGGCAAGCTCCAGCCCGACTCTCGTCCAACATCACGCCGCACTTCGAACGGCGAATATGGCAACAACAGTTGGCCACAAACAACCCAGGGGCCCACCGCAAAGCATGCGGCAGGCCCTCGAACTTCCCGGTTGGCGTTTGTCTACACTTTTCGCGCTACGTCGCGGATGACCCAGTGCGCTTCCGGTTTGCGAACTCCGACATCAGCCTCTGCGGCTGCCCGGTCTTGTAGGCTTCACTGAACGCCGTGACGCTTTGTTCCATGGCCTCGCTGGTCGTGAGTTCGTCCCAGCCGTTCATGAGTCGCTTTTGCTGGGCGAGAACTTCGCCGCCGATAGCCAGATACTTGTCGGCCCATCTGAGGATCTCCCGGTCCAGGTCGTCCAGTTCAACGACAGCGTCCACCAATCCCCAGCCCAGGGCCTTGTGCGCAGAGATCGGCTCGGCCGTCATCAGGAGCTGCGAGGCCCTGCCGCGGCCAATGAGCTGGGGAATCAGCACGGAATGGATCACGGATGGGATCCCCACCGCTACTTCCGGCATCCCCATCTGGGCACCTGAGTCCGCTACCCGAAGATCGCAGGCCACGGCCATTTCCAAGCCGCCGCCGAGGCACCAGCCTGCCATGCGTGCGATGACTGGCTGCGGTACGGATCTGATGGTCTCCCCCAAATCCATGAGCCCCCGAATGAACGAGCGTGCCATCTCGGGATCCAGTTCCGCCATTTCATGGATGTTCGCGCCACCGATGAATGCCTTGTCCCCGCTGCCGCGGAACACGATGACCCGCACGTCGCTGCGTTCTCCAAGTGCACGGAACACCTCGGTTAGCTCTGCGATGGCCTCTCGCCCGAGAACATTGACCGTTTTCGCATTGCGCAGGCAGACGGTGGCTACCTCTCCTGCAAGTGTCAGTTCCGTGTGGGTCGTTTCCTGAGTTACCGTCATTTCGAGTACTCCTTCATTTCTGCAATGACACCAGCGGACAGCAGCTCGTCAATTTCTTCGTGGCTCATACCGAGTTCCTCAAGAACGGTCCGGCTGTGCTCCCCCCGACCAGGTGGCGGTTGGATCTCCCGACCGCTAGGGGAAACTGTGGTGAGCGGATTGCGAACCATGGGAATCGTCCCGTGATCGGCGTGCTCGGCGTCCAGCCTCAGCTGGCGGTGCTTGACCTGAGGATGCTCGAAGACCTGTTCCAGGGTGTTGATCGGTCCCCATGGGACACCGACGGCGTCCAATTCGGCCTGCCACTGGGCGCTGGTCCTGTCCTTCAGCACCTCGGCCAGGATCGGCCTGAGTTGCGGCATATTGGCAAGCCTCTGGCTATTGGTGGTGAAGCGGGAATCCGTTGCCAGGTCCCCGCGCTCGGCTACCTTGCAGAATTGCCCAAATTGCCCGTCGTTTCCGATCGCGAGAATCATGAAACCGTCCCCGGTCTCAAAGACTTCATAGGGTGCACAATTCGGATGAGCATTCCCGGTGCGCTGTGGATTCTTGCCAGTCACTAGGTAGTTGGATCCCTGATTGGCGTTCATGGCCACGGCGACATCCAATAAGGCGATGTCGAGGTGTTGGCCTTGCCCGCTGACTAGGCGTTGGTAAAGTGCAGCCAACACCGCGGAGGTGGCGTACATTCCGGTCATCAGATCCACTACGGCCACCCCGGTGCGCAGGGGCATGGCTCCTGGCTGTCCATCCGGCAGGCCCGTATAGCTCATGAGTCCCCCCATGCCCTGGAAGACGTAGTCATAGCCGGGGAACTGCGCCATTGGTCCGGTCTGTCCGAAACCGGTGATTGACAGGTAGACCAGGTTTGGGTTGATTTCCCGCAATGCCTCGTAGTCGAGCCCGTACTTCCGGAGTGAACCGGTCTTGAAGTTCTCCACGACTACGTCCGCATCCCGGGCCAGGCGGCGGACGATTTCGGATCCCTCCGGGTCGGCAAAGTTTACTGCCAGGGAGCGTTTGCCGCGGTTGGCACTGATGAAGTAGGCGGAAAACCCGTCTTCTTCCGTGGTCCCGGCAAGGTAGGGATCTCCCCATCCGCGGGTGTCGTCCCCCAGTCCGGGGCTCTCCACTTTGAGCACTTCGGCACCCAGGTCGGACAGGTTCTGCGTGCACCATGGCCCAGCCATGATCCGGGAAAGGTCCAGGACCTTCACCCCGCTCAGCGATTGATACAACATGTGTTCTCCCGAGGTTGACCGTTCCCGTGCGGGAACCAGTCGAAAGTTGGTTTTGGATCACGTCCAAGTTGAAAATGCCGGTTCTGCTAGCTGCCGAAGGTGGTTTTGCCCTGGGCAACGAGTCTCGTGAGGAGGTTGGCTGGCTGCCAATGTTCGCCGTGCAGCTGGTGCAGATGCTCGATCTTTTCCAAGATTTTGGCCAGACCAACCTGCTCGGCGTAGTACATCGGTCCGCCCAGCGAGGCTGGGAACCCGTAGCCGTTGACGTAAACGACATCGATATCCGAAGCCCTGGCAGCAATCCCGTCGTCCAGGATCTTGGCACCCTCGTTGACAAGGGCCAGAACACAGCGGTCGACAATTTCCTCGCCGGTGATGTCCCTGCGTTCGATGGCCAGTTCCCGCGAGGTTTCAGCGATGACTTCCGCTGCCGAGTCGTCATCGAAGCGCAGCCTGTTGCCCGGCTCGTATCGGTAGTAGCCGGCACCCGACTTCCTGCCGAATCTGCCTGCCTCACAGATGCGGTCCGCGACCAGAGGATAGCGCAGGTCCTTGCGACGCGTGGGAGCCAGCCGCTTGCGGGTGGCCCAGTTGATGTCCAGTCCCGCCAGATCGGCCGTGGCCAGGGGGCCCATGGCCATGCCGAAACCTTCCATCGCGGCGTCGACCTCGGCCGGTTGTGCGCCTTCCTCAAGGAGGAACCATGCTTCGCGCCAGTACGGGGTCAGCATTCGGTTTCCGACAAATCCCTCGCAGACACCCACTACCACGGGGGTCTTGCCGATTTGCTTGGCCATCGCGAGTGCCGTCTTGAGCACGGCGGGGGAAGTTTGCTCACCCCGAGCCACCTCAAGGAGGCGCATCACGTTGGCCGGGCTGAAGAAGTGCAGCCCGACTACATCGCCGGGACGCTCCGTTGCCCTGGCGATCTCGTTGATATCCAGTCTCGATGTGTTGGAAGCCAGAACGGCACCCGGTTTGCACACCGCGTCCAGCTCCGCGAAAATCTGTTGCTTCAGTTTCATATCCTCAAAGACCGCTTCGATCACCATGTCAACGTCCTTGGCATCCATGAGGGTTGAGGAGAAGGTGATGCGCTTGAGCCGCTGAGTCACTTCCCCCTGGGTGATTTTCCCGCGGCTCATTGATACCGAATAGTTCTCCTCAATCATTGAGCGGCCACGCGCCAGGCCTTGTTCGCTCACATCGATGAGGGTCACTTCGATCCCGTTGTTGGCACATGCCATCGCGATTCCGCTGCCCATGGTCCCCGCACCTATGATAGCGATTGTCTCGCAGGAGCGTGCTGCGATATCACTGTCAATGCCCGGCACTTTTAAGGCTGCCCGCTCCGCGGCGAACAGATGGCGCAGGGCCAGCGACTCGGTGCTGTCGACCAAGTTGTCGAAGATGCTCCGTTCAAAATCCAGGCCGGCTTCGAACTGCGCTGCGGTGGAGGCCTCGACCGCTTCAATGACCGCAAGTTGCGCTTTTTCGTTGCGGGAGTTCTTCCTGACGCCGGCCCGCTGAAGCTCGAAATCAACCCCGTGAGTCGAGGGGTTGGGCAGGTCTGCCACCCGGGGGTGTTGGCCGATGTGCAGCGAACGGGCGAAGACGAGTCCGGCTTCTAGTGCCGGTCCGCTGAAAAGTTCATCAACGGCGCCCAGCTCCAAGGCATTCCTCGAGGACACGCGACGCCCTGACTGAATGATGTCCAGCGCCCCCTCCAAACCGATGAGTCGGGGAAGCCGTTGGGTGGCTCCGCCTCCCGGAACCAATCCCAGGTTAACTTCGGGCAGGCCGATCGTGGCATCGCGCTCCATGATCCTATAGTGGCAACCCAACGCCAGTTCCAGCCCACCGCCGAGTGCAAAACCATGAATCGCTGCGATCACCGGCACCTCGGAGGCGGCGATGGATTCGACGATCTTGCGCAAACTTGGCTGGGCACTCGCAGCCGGTGTGTTGAACTGGCTGATGTCCGCCCCTCCGCAAAATGCCCTGCCCTCCCCGATGATAACAATGGCGCGGACACCTTCGGCCTGGCTCCTGGCGATCCCGTCCGCCACTCCGCGTCGGACCTCGTGCCCGATCCCGTTCACGGGTGGGTTGCTGATCTGCAGCACTGCAACGTCCCCATGGACCGAGAGCTCCACGGCCTCCGTCAGGACAACCTGCTCGCTATGCGTCGTCACTTTAGAACCTTCCATTCCATGGCAACTTCCGAAACCTCGATTTTCGAAAAATCAAGCGGCGCTGCGGTCACTGATTCGAGATATCCGCGGGTGACCCCGGCAGTCAGTTCGATAACCGAGAAACCCGATGGCGACACCTCCAGGGTGGCCAGGTCCGTGTAGACGCGGCTGACGGCCCCGGCCCCTGTTAACGGCAGCGAGCAGTGCTCGACCAGCCGCGACCTGCCCTGCTTGGTCGTGTGTTCCATGACGACGTATACATTGCGTGCTCCCACGACCAGATCCATCGCTCCGCCCACTGCCGGTGCAACACCTTCCTGGTCCAGCGACCAGTTGGCGATATCCCCTTGGCTAGAGACCTCGTAAGCACCGAGTATCGAATAGTCGATATGCCCACCGCGCATCATCGCGAAGGAGTCTGCATGGTGGAAGAACGCAGCGCCGGCAGTGATCCCCACGGGCAGCTTGGCCGCGTTGGTCAGATTTCCGAGCTGCTCCTCCCCGGGATCCAGCTGACGCATGCCGAGAATGCCGTTTTCGCTGTGGATGATCACATCGTCTTCGGTCGTCCAATGTTCAAGTGCCAGCACGGGCATGCCGATTCCCAGGTTCACGTAGGATCCCGCCGGGATGTCCCGGACGACCTTGGCAACGATTTGCCCTGTGCTCAACTTGTTCATGCTCGATCTCCTGCTAACGCTGTTTCGGCAATTACGAGAACATCCACGAAAATGCTCGGCGTAACGATGACTTCCGGGTCGAGTTCACCCAATGCCACCCTGGAGCCGACTTGGACGATGGATTTTGTAGCGCCCATGCACATGATCGGCCCGAAGTTCCTGGCCGCCTGGTCGTAGATCAGGTTGCCCCAGGGGTCGGCTGCCTTGGCTTGGACGAGCGCGTAATCGGCAGGCAGCGCTTCCTCGAAAACCTGTCCTTTGCCCTGGAAGATCCTAGTTTCCTTTCCGTCACCCAGCCGCGTTCCATAGCCGGTCGGCGTGAAGAAGCCGCCGATACCAGCACCGGCCGCGCGGATCCGCTCGGCCAGTGTGCCCTGGGGAACACATTCATATTCGATGGCCCTGTTCGAATAGGCCGTCTCAAAGGCATGGCTCTCGGCACCGCGGGGGAACGAGGCGATGAGTTTCCTGACCCGCCCACGGCGGATCAGCCGTGCCAGGCCTTCATCCCCCGAACCGCTGTTGTTGCAGATGACCGTCAGGTCCTGGGCACCTTGGCGTTCCAGTGCATTCAACAGTTCAAGCGGCTGGCCGGCAATGCCGAACCCGCTCACGTATATGGTCGCTCCGTCCCGGATGTCGGCTACTGCTTCATCCAGGGACCCTGCAAATTTGTCGATCATTGTTTCAAATCTCCTATTGGTTCAGGCCCTGGCCAGGATTGCCGTGGCTTCGCTGGACAGCACCCCGCCGTTTCCGTGCACGAGCGCCGTCTGGCAGGAATCCACCTGCCGTGCCCCGGCCTCGTTGCGCAGCTGGGTGACGGCCTCGACCACAAGAAACGCGCTGTACATTCCCGGGTGGCCACACGACAGTCCGCCTCCGTTGGTATTCATGGGAAAACCTCCACCGGGGGCGATACGGCCGTCCGAGACGAACGACCCACCTTCCCCCTTGCCGCAAAACCCAAGATCTTCCAGGAAGAGAATCGGGGTGATCGTAAATGCGTCGTACAACTGCACGACATCGATATCCGAGGGGCGCATTCCCGCCTCCTTGAATGCCTGGCGACCGGACTCCGCCGCCGGCGTCACCGTCAGGTCGGCCATGGACGAAATCTGGCGGTGCTGGTGGGAATGTCCCACACTAAGAACCTCGATCGGTAGCGGATGCCGGTTACGGGCGACACTGGTCTTCGAAACCACGAAGGCGGCCGCGCCGTCGGTCACAAGACAACAGTCCAACGCCGTTAGCGGGTCCGAAATCATCGTCGAGGACAGAACCTCGTCGATTGTCAACGGGGTCCTCTTGAAGGCATCGGGATTCAGCATGGCCCACTTGCGCGCCGCAACTGCGACTTCGGCAAGCTGCTCCCTGGTGGTGCCGAACTCGTGCATATGACGGCCGGCCGCAAAGGCATAGCTGGATGTCGGATTGAAGGCCTTATAGGGGTGCTCGTAGAGTTGCGGATCGAGTTGCGCGCGCATGTTGTTGACGGCGGTGCTGCTCGGTGCGCTGCGCGGGGTTGCACCGTAGCAAACCAAGACGTTTTCGCACAGGCCGGCGTTGATCGCCAAGCGGGCAACGAGAAGGTCGGCAATGAACGACGAGCCTCCAAACATGGTGCTGTCGGAAAACTTCGGAGTGATTCCGAGGTACTCGGCCATGCGCATCACCCACCACGGCGAGGTTAAGCTGGAGGTAATCAGGCCATCGATGTCGCTCATCTTCAAACCGCTCGCGGCGACTGCTTGGTGGGAAGCCCGCGCGATGATCTCCTGCTCGCTCAGACCACCGGCGTGGCCCATTCCTGCCAGCCCTGTTCCCAGGATACTAATTGTCTCGGACGAATTGTTCATAACTTCTTGGCCTCCGGCACGAATACAAGCAGCGGATCTCCGTTGTCGATTTCTATGCGAGATGAAACGGGAAGACCGATCTGCACATCTCCCGGTGCGATTCCCTCGACCCGGCTCATCATTCGAGGTCCTTCCTGCAGGTCGATAAGGGCAACGTTGTAATCCCCGGTCTTCCTCCGAACGACCGTGGTGGCGTAGACCGTTCCTTTCCCGGACGGTAAAATCCAAGCCAGGTCGGGTGATCCGCAATGCGGACACAGGATTCGCGGGTAGAAATGGAATTTTTCACAATCGTTGCAATGCGGGATCTCGAAATGACCCGCGGCCAGTGACTCGAAGTATCGGCTATCGACACCGCCGTCCGCGTATTTCTTGTATCGCATCAATTCCAACCTTCTCCGACGTCTTATCGACAATCTCGCTCGGCACACGACCGGTATGCACACCGTTATTCCGATTAGTGTTGCGATGCCAGGCCATCAAATTCTGTTTCAAGACTATTGACCTGCGCCTATGGTGACCATCACAACGTTTTCAACAGCTCGTGCGGGTTTTTCGAACACCCCTTGGCCTAGCACCACCCCCGGTTTCGACTGCCGGCAACGGCATGCGGGAATTCCGCACGCCCCGTTCAAATATTTCGGATGGATACCTGGGAGCGGCCAGCCATAGGATCGAAGCATCAACTGGTGCTGCAGCTCACATTTGGAGCATTGCCGCCTCGAGCAAGCGAGAACTGGTGTAGCACAATCAACATCTGCTGCATACGAACGATCAGTTCCTCCTGCGACCTTCGTGCGCGGCACCCTGCGCCGACAATGATTTTCTAGTTCACAAGGAGACTGACCATGGCCGTTGGAATTGACCTCAAGGATGTTTCAAAAACGTATGAAACATCCAAGTCCACGCCCATACTTGCGCTAACCAATACCGATCTGACGTTGCGTCCCGGTGAGTTTTTTTCCCTGGTTGGTCCAAGTGGCTGCGGCAAGTCCACACTACTGAACATGATTGCTGGGCTGTTGCCTACTTCAACCGGGGATATCCATATTGGTTCCGATAAGATCGTCAAGCCGCAGCGAAGTACCGGAATCGTGTTCCAGCATGCGACGTTGCTGCGATGGCTGACGGTTCTGGAAAACGTCTTGCTTCCCTCAAAGATTGCGGGCACGCTCGACTCCAAAACCCGCGCATTGGCAGAGCAGTACCTTGAGCTTGTTGGTCTGGGGCACACCAAGCACAGGTATCCGCCCGAGCTTTCCGGTGGCATGCAGCAGCGAGCCGCAATCGTTCGATCCCTGGTGTCCAACCCGGGCGTGCTGCTGATGGATGAACCGTTCAGTGCCTTGGACGAATTCACCCGCGAAACGCTCCAAGACGAATTGATGCGCCTCTGGACCGATCAGCCCAAGACAGTGGTGTTCGTGACCCACAACATTGCCGAGGCCGTGTACTTGTCGGACCGTGTAGGCATCATGAGCGCCCGCCCGGGGAAGCTAGAAGCCGTGGTGGACATTCCCCTCGACCGTCCGCGTTTGCCGGAGCTGCGTTCCCAATCGCACTTCTACGAAATCGTCGGGGACATCCGACGCCAGATTGATCCAGGAAACTCAAAATGACTTTGCATCCCATTAAAACCAGGAGCTCCGAGACAATGCATAGCGAAACTGTGGATCGGACGGGTTTCGAAACGGCTCAACAACCGAAGGCCGTTTCACGCTCATCCCGCCCGTCCCCACCACGATCAACAGACCAAGCCACCCAAATCGGCAAGAAATTCGGCCTCCCCTTGGTTGTCCTAGCCATTATTCTCGCGCTTTGGTACTGGACCACGGCCGCAAAGAAGGTCAGTCCGCTACTGGTGCCGCCACCGGACCAGGTCTGGTCCGCCTTGGTCTCCGGAGTGTTTGAGGGGCTCTGGTGGTCCCACATCGGCACCACCCTGTACGAAATGGTCGCCGGGTTCGGCATCGGCGTTGTCGCCGGGCTGGTCATCGGGGCATTGTTTGCTTTCATGGCCACCCTGTACCAGGCATTCTATCCATTTGTCATAGCATTGCAGTCGTTTCCCAAGGTAGCCATCGCGCCGCTGCTGGTTGTCGCATTGGGTTACGGCCCTGAACCAAAAATCATCGTTGCCGCACTGCTGGCTTACTTCCCAGTGATGTCAGCGGCGATCGCAGGCTTCACAAACGTGAATCCGGAGGAACACAAGCTGATGAGGGCGAACCAAGCCAACAAATGGCAGGAACTTCGCTACCTGAGGCTCCCCAATGCCATGTCTTACGTATTTCCGTCCTTCGATGTCGCGGTCGTCATGGCGCTGCTTGGCGCCGTCGCGGCCGAGCTAGTCGGTGCCCAAGCCGGTCTAGGTTACCTGCTGATGGAGCGCCAGGCATTCGGCGATTCCGCTTCCATGTATGCCGCACTGATCCTGTTGGCCATCATGGGCATCACCTTGCGTTCGGCGGCCCAAGGCCTGCGCAGCATCCTTCCGCGCAGCATCGTTCCCCGCTGATCCGTAGTTAACCGCACCCACTATCCACGTCGAGAAAAGGCCAATTCATGAGTATCAAGAACCTCACCCCGAAAGTACTGACAGTCCTTGCCGCCGGTGCCGCGCTTCTGCTGACCGCTTGCGGTGGGCCGAGCAGTGCCGAAGGAAGTGCTGACAAGTTCGTCTATGATGTCGGCTCCGCCAGCTCCACCGTGGCAATGGCGCCATATACGACGACCCCGCAGGAAATGGGTTATTGGAAGGACCAAGGTCTGGAAGTTGATGTGGTTTTCTCCAAGGGATCTTCCGCTGCCTTGCAGTCGGTATTGGGCGGAAGTGCCGATATCGCCGTCTCGGGAACCAACACCACCTACTCGGCGGCCTTGAAAAACCCCGAGTTAAGAATCGTTTCCTTCACACCTAAGAACGTCTGGCGAGTGGCGGTCAACAACGACAGCACGGTCCAGTCCGTGAAAGATCTTAAAGGCAAATCAATCGGGGTCATTTCGATGACCTCGGGCAGCTACATGTATGGACGCTCGATCGTACAGGCCGCAGGACTCAACCCGGATTCGGATGTCACGTGGTTGCCGATCGGCGACGGAACCCAGGCCACCGAGGCCATTGAATCGGGCCGTGTGGAAGCCTATTCATCCTACGACGGTCCCCTGGATGTGGTGGGACAGTTGACCAAGGATGGCCTGCGCCCGCTGGAATCCCCGCTCGATGCCGTGGCTGGTTCGCTCGGGTACGTCGTGACCGCAAAGACGCTCGAAGAGCGACCCGAGGCGATCGAGAAGTTCCTTCGCGGAACCTACGAGGGGTTTGCATTCACCGAGTTCAATCCGGAGGCAGCCATTGAAATGTACTGGGGCCAGCATCCCGAACAGAAACCAGCGAACATGTCCAGTGAGGAAGCGATTGCGGCCACCATCGAGAACACAGAAAACTCATGGAAGAACCGCACCGCAGTTGGCGACGAAAAGCTCTATGGCTATCTGGATGATGCCAGCCTTAAGCTGGCTTCCGACTACTTCACCAAGTACGAGATTGTCGAAGGCAACATCAATCCGTCAGAGACGGTAGACATGTCGATCACCCAAAAGGCCAATGAATTTGACAAGAACAAAGTGAAGTCCGACGCCGAAAACTGGAAGAAATAGCAATGTCTGACTTCTACCGACTCGACCAGCAGTTATCCGACGATGAGCGGAAGATCGTCAAGGCCGTTCAGGCGTTCGTCAGCGATGATGTGTTGCCGGTCATCAACGACTTCTGGGAACGCGCGGAATTCCCGCACCACCTTGTGCCGGCGATAGCTAACCTCGGGATCGTGGGCGGCACCGTCGAGGGCTACGGCGCAGCGGGCCTTTCGCATCTCGCAACGGGATTGGTCACCCGCGAGCTATCTCGTGGCGACGGCTCCATCAACGCGTTTTTTGGGGTACATTCAGGGCTGTCGATGGGCACCATCGATCTGTTGGGAAGCGAAGAACAAAAACAACGTTGGCTTCCAGCAATGGCTCGTTTGGAGAAGATCGGGGCATTCGGCCTTACTGAGCCGAACCACGGATCCGACTCGGTGGCTTTGGAAACCACGGCCGCTCGCAATGGGGATACTTGGGTCATCAATGGCAAGAAACGCTGGATCGGCAACGCGTCCTTCGCCGATCTTGTCATCATCTGGGCACGTGATACAGCCGATTCACGCGTCAAGGCCTTCGTTGTCGAGCAGCCGGATGGCGACGAGTCGGTTCCGGGGTACACAACGGAAATCATCACCGGAAAGATTGGCAAGCGTGCCGTCCTGCAGCCGGATGTCTTCTTGGAAAACGTTCAGGTGGCCGAGTCCAATAGACTGGTCCATGCAGAATCGTTCCGTGATGTGAGCAGGGTGCTCACGCGAACCCGCGGCGGGGTTTCGTGGGAGGCAGTCGGACATGCGATGGCCTGCTACGACGTTGCGGTGTCCTACACCGGATCACGCGAACAATTCGGCAAGCCCATCGCCAGTTTCCAGCTAGTGCAGAATCGGCTGGCCTGGATGCTGACCGAACTGACGGCGATGCAGTTGATCTGCCAGCGGATGGCCGACCTGCAGGCGCAAGGTGAATGGACCGTGGAAATGGCCTCTATGGCGAAGATGCATACTTCCAGCAAGGCACGGGAGATCTGTTCTTCGGCAAAGGAACTACTTGGAGGCAATGGCTTGCTGTTGGAACACCATGTCGCCCGGCACCTAACCGACATGGAAGTGGTCCACACCTACGAGGGCACCGAGTTCATGCAGTCGCTTATCCTGGGGCGCGAGATCACCGGGATCTCGGCCTTCGTCTGATTTTGAATCCTGCTGCCAAACGCCTGGCCGATTTCTCGGCCGGGCGTTTGGCATGACATCACTATGAGCACCGGTGGCTTGCGCCATGAGCCCCTGCCGTAGTCCCGATCCCTTTTCTCTGGAGGAGAATCACATATGCCTTCCGAATTCACCGTGAAGCCAAACCTCACACAGCGAGTCTTTCCGCGTAGCATCGTCAGGTGGGACCGAAAGGATGTGCAGACCTACAGGGATAGCGTGCAGACGGACTGGCGAGACGTGGCATCGCCATGCCAAACGGCTGGCGAAAGACCGCCTGTTTTTGAGGCGGTCCCCGGTTCATTCGGAAACATTCTTGGACGGGGCCAGGTTCCCGTGACCGCGTTCGGCGACTATCCACTCTCCGCGGTGGTCCACGCGCAGCAATCGCTGAGCATCCCGCGCCCGCTGGATTTCTGTGGCGAACTGGTTGTCGAGACGCGCGTCCTTTGGGTGAAAGCGACCCGGAGAGGTGCATTCGTGGGTGTCCGGTCAATTGCCGCCGATCAGTTGACAGCAACGGAGGCGGTTCAGTTAACCCGCACCATTTTTGTCAAGGATGCCCACGCCCAAGACGAGGGAACTGCTGCCCTGAACGACTCCACGGTGCCGGAGAACCGACCGCCTGATTTCGAGATGACGGGCAAGACCTCCAACAGCCAGGCCGTGCTGTTCGCGCAAAACGGCGACAATAATCCCATTCACCTGGATCCGGTGATGGCACGGGCTCGAGGATTCGAACGCCCCATATTGCACGGGCTCTGCACGTTGGGAATCGCTGATCGTCTTTTCTCGGGACGCAGCTCCCCCGCACCGGCAGGAACCGTCATGGCGATGCGTTGTCGGTTTGTTGCCGAAGCCTACCCCGGCAGCAAGTTGGTAGCGAAGGCCTGGCGGTCTCGCGGTCGACTCGATTTCCAAGTCTACAGTGATAACCTGCTGGTCATAGACCATGGTCAAATGTCATTCTCGATACCGGGCGAATAGAGGGTCCTCCCAAGAGTTTCATCGCCCCCCTGCGACACTCACACCTACGCGGCCAAGTCAGCGTATGTGTCCGTCTCCCTCTTGGCTTCCGCACGCTCATGCGACGGTTTCCGAAGGACCTGACTCGCTTTCCGTACGGTCTGCCACGTCCGTAACCAGGAAATCGGTCAGCCGCTGGACATGGTCGGGTATGGTTGCACCAGCCGCGGTCACGATGACAAGATCCCGCCGGGCCCAAGCCTCATCCAGTTTGACCGCTGAGACACTCCCCTTGGCTATTTGCTTGGCAGCCACTGTCCTGGGAACCATGGCAATTCCCACGCCCTCAGCGACGAGTCCAAGTGCGCTACTGAAACCCATCGCATGGATCCTGACGTTGAGTCGCCCGCCGGCTTGTCTGACTGTCGAGGACAGAAAAAGGAAATTACTGCTGGACCGTTCAACACTGACGAAGTCATACTCCATGGTGTCGATCAGCTGCACACTGTCCTGCCCGCTTAACGGATGGCCCAGTGGGGTGACGATAACCAACTCATCGGTGACGTACGGAAGGACATTTACATTAGACACGTCAGAGACGCTGGCCAGAATCCCGACCTCCGCGTCCCCGGTAACCACCGACGGAATAATTTTTTGGCTTGCCATTTCCTCCAAATGAATATTGATGCTGGAATTCGCTGCCAAATATTTTCCGATGCTGGGGACAACAAAACCATTCAAGGAACTGCTGTTGGCCAGCAAACGCACGTTGCGACTTTGGTCACTGGCATACCTGCTGATATCGCTGTCCATGCCTTCCGTCGTGGACAGGACCTGCTCTACATAACCCAGTGCTGATTCGCCAGCCTGCGTCAACGTCATCCCCTGCGGCGTTCGATGGAAAAGTGATGTTCCCATCGCTTTCTCAAGGTTCTTGAGTCGGTAACTGGCTGACGACGCGCTCATATAAAGGGATGACGCGCCCGCTGACAGATTCTGGGCTTCGGCAATCGCGAAGAACAGTCGCAAGTCGGTTAGTTCATATCGCAATATTTAGTTCCTTAGACGATTCCTACGAGTGATGCAAGGAAAGTACCGACTTCATCATAATGATCCCAATGGCCTAAGTCACTTTGATGAATAGGCGCCGGCACACCAGACGTTCCGGACGTAACGCCCGCCTGAAATCGCCGACCCCACCGCGCCCCCCTCACCACGCAGAAGCAGCTGCAGGCATTTTTTAGGCTGCGCGCATGGATGCGGCGATTCGGGCGAACCGCGCACTGGCTATACGTGCGGCCACGATAAGTCCTTGATTTTTCCTTCTAGAGCTCGACCCAACCTTCCTGTCAACCATCTGGGGTGCGCCGCCGCGTGATCGAGATTTCTTCTGCGCGAAGATCACGGCAACCGCCGACCATTAGAGGGCCTTGGCGGGATGCCGTAAGTCAGTGGCAATTGGATCGGAAATGCATTCCTTGCCAGTTCCACTACCGTCCGCAGGGCCAACGACGGGTTGGTGTCCCGCCATGCCAGGGCGATGGGCAACACCATGTCAACGTCGACTAGTTGCCTATAGGCGACTCCGTCGACCTGGATATGGCGGGAGGAGGAGACGACGATCGAGACCCCCACCCCGGCACCGACCAAGGCCAGCAGGCTATAGGGGTCCGGGGCGTCTTGGGCGATGTGCGGCACGAAGCCCGCGGCGGCGCAGATCGAGGTCATGGCGTTGCGCACCCGAGATCCGTGCGTGGCCGGGTATGCGATGAAACGCTGGTCGTGCAGGGCCTCGACGCTAACCTTCTCTTCCCCGGCCAGCGCGTGGTCTGCGGGCAGCGCGACCATCAGGGTCTCATTGCTCACCAACAGCGTCGAGATGCCCCCGGGGACCGGCGAACTGACCACGCCCAGGTCGATCTCGCCGTCCCGCAACTTGGACAGGGCCTCTCCGGAATACATTTGCGGTTGCAGGGCAAGGCTGATTCCGGGGTGCTCCCGGGACACCCCGCGGGCCAACGCGGAAAGGATCGAGTATCCGGTGGTTCCGGCGAAGCCGATCTTGACGGTGCCGATCTCGCCCTGCTGGGCCGAGCGGGCGATGCGCTTGACGCCGTCGACCTGGTCGTGGATGGCCCGGGCCGGATCCACCAGAGCCTCGCCCGAGGGGGTCAGGCGGACTTTGCGCGTGGTTCGCTCGAACAGCTCGGTTCCCAGTTCCTTCTCGAGCACGCGGATCATCCGGCTCAGTGCGGGCTGGGCCATGACCAGCTTCTCGGCCGCCCGGCCGAAATGCAGCTCCTCGGCCACGGCCAGGAACGCCTCGAATTGCCGTATTTCCATCCCCGACCCGCCTCCCATGGCACCCGTTTGGAACGCCATTCTATTATTCTACATTCCGCAATAATGGTGCACCAACTATGTCTTGGACTCCAACGATCAATGGTGACAGAGTGATGTCAGACACAGGAAGCAAGTGGGCTCCCTCACCGTTCGGAGGAACATCGTGAGCATCAGAAATGCATCAACGTCGGACGCGCCGACGGTCGCCGGCATCGATCCAAAGCAGGGACGCAAGGCAGGAATCGCCGCCTTCGTGGGAACCACCATCGAGTGGTTCGACTTCTACATCTACGGCACCGCCTCGGCCCTCGTGCTGGGCAAGCTGTTCTTCCCCGAGGCTTCCGCAGCCATCGGCACCCTGGCCGCCTTTGCAACCTTCGCCGTCGGCTTCCTGGCCCGCCCGCTGGGCGGAATCATCTTCGGGCACTTCGGCGACAAGTTCGGCCGCAAGAACACCGTCATCACCACGCTGTTGCTCATGGGAGCCGCAACCGTCGGCGTCGGCCTGCTGCCGACCTACGCACAGATCGGCGTCGCCGCCCCGATCCTGCTGATCCTCCTGCGCGTGATCCAGGGCGTGGCCATGGGCGGGGAATGGGGAGGCGCGGTGCTCATTGCCACCGAGTTCGCTCCCCCGAAGAAGAAGATCCTCTACGGCGCCTTCGCCCAGCAGGGCTCGCCCGTGGGCAACTTGCTGGCGACTCTGGCCTTCCTCGGCCTGACTTTCTTGAGCAACGAGGCATTCAACTCCTGGGGCTGGCGCCTGCCCTTCCTGGCCTCCGCCGTGCTGATCATCATCGGTCTCTACATCCGCCTGCACATCACCGAAACCCCGGAAATGGTCAAGGCCGTCGAGTCCAAGTCCCAGAAGCGCGTGCCGCTGGCCGAATTGATGAAAGACCACTGGCGCGTGGTGCTGTTGGGCGTCGGCGCCGTGGTTGCCGGCGTGGCCATCACCTACGTGAAGACCACCTTCGCCCTGTCTTGGGCCACCAAGGACCTGGGCTTCGGACGCACCGAATTCCTGCAGATCATCACCGTCGCCCTGGTCGCCCAGGTCGTGATCCAGCCCTTCGGCGCCATCCTCGCTTCCAGGATCGACGTGAAGAAGGCCGTGCTGTGGATGCTCCTGCCGGAGATCGTACTGCTGCCGCTGATGTTCTTCATGATCCAGACCGGCAACTTCGCCCTGGCCATGATCGGCATGGTCCTGGCCACCGCACCGCACGCCATGTACTACTCGGCCCTGGCCGGGGTGCTGGCCCAGCTCTTCCCCACCCACATCCGCTACACCGGGATCTCCGTGGCCTACCAGCTCTCCACCGCTGTCTTCGCCGGCACCGCCCCCTTCGTTTCCCAGGCGCTGCTCACCTCCACCGGATCGATCTGGCCCGTGGTGTTCCTGGCCCTGGGCTACGTGCTGCTGTCCATCATCTGCATGAGCATCCTGCTGCGCGGCAAGGCCTGGGCAAACCGCGAAGCCGACGCCGTCACCAACTAACCGCCGGGCTCCGGCCGCATCCCGCACTCTCACTTCAAATCTTGAAAGACACGTGAAAACGATGAATTTTGCCACCAGCGACCCGGCCCTGCTGCCCCTCGTCGAACGCTACCTGAACACCGAGGACAAGGACCTGCTGGTACCGGTCCTCACCAGCCTCGGCGAGGACGCAGCCACCCGCCTTGCTCCCCTGGCCGATACGGCCGACAAGAACAAGCCGACCCTGGAGCACTTCGACCGCGACGGCAACCGCGTGGATGAGATCACCTACCACCCCAGCTACATCGAGCTCTCGAAGGCCGCCTACGAGACGTACGGCCTCTCGGCGCTCTCGCACCGCGGCATCCACGGCTGGGAGAACACTCCCCCGCACCTGGCCAAGTACGCCATGAGCTACGTCTTCGTGCAGGCCGAGTTCGGCCTGGCCTGCCCGGTCTCGATGACAGATGCCGCGGCCCGCACGCTGCGCAAGTTCGGCGATCC
>NZ_JBIXLN010000061.1:0-18450 GCF_045798555.1 Paeniglutamicibacter sp. MACA_103
CCCCCCCCCCCCCCCCCCCCCCCCCCCCCCCCCCCCCCCCCCCCGGGGGGCCCCCCCCGGCCCGTTGCCCCATGCGGGCGCGTTTCTCAGGAAACCCGGTCCCCGGGCCGCGAGTCCCGGGCAGCCGAAGGCTGTGTCTCCGCGGCGGGAAGGCCCTGCGCCAAGCGGCGCCGGGCGCGACGCTGGGCCAGGGCGTTGAGCACGCCGATCGCCACCGTGAGCCCCAGGGTGGCGATCAGCTGGGTGCGGGACGCCGGGTCGAAGAGGGCAAGAACCACGATGCCGGCGAGCATCACCAGCGCCAGGACCGAGAGGTACGGGAAGAACGGCATGCGCACCGGCAGGTGGATGGACGGATCCCGATCCGCGCGCACCCGCAGGATCAATTGCGACACCGCGATGAACCCCCAGGTGACCAGCAGCGTGGAACCCACGGCGTTGAGCAGCATCGGCATGACCAAATCCGGCGCGAGGTAGTTCATGACCACCGCGATCGAGCACAGGACCACCGAGGCACTCACCGCCACGTACGGGGTGTTGGCGCGGTTGCGGACCTGGATGACCCTGGGTGCGATCCCGCGCTCGGAGAGCGAAAGCAACATGCGCGAGGCGGCATAGATGTTCGCGTTCATGGCCGAGAGCAGGGCGATGACCACCACCAGGGCCATGATCGAGTCGATCCACGGGATGTGCGCGAAGGTGAGCACCGCGACGAACGGGGAGGCGGCCAGCTCCGGTGAATACCAGGGCAGCACCGAGACCATCACCAGGGCCGAGCCCACGTAGAAGACCAGGACGCGGAACAGCACACCGCGCACGGCCTTGCGGATGGAGGTGCGCGGGTCGTCGCTTTCGGCCGCGGCAATCGCCACGATCTCGATGCCGCCGAAGGCGAAGATGACCATCAGCAGCCCGGCGCACAGCCCGACCACGCCGTTGGGCAGGAAGCCGTCGTGGGCCACCAGGTTGGAAAGGCCGGTTGCTTCGACGCCGGGGACCAGCCCGGCGATGATGGCGATGCCGATGCCCAGGAACGCGACGATCGCGGCGACCTTCAGGAACGAGAACCAGTACTCGAACTGGCCGAAGCGTGCCACGTTGGCCAGGTTCACCGCGGTCAGCAGCACCACGAAGAGCAGCGACCAGGTGCCCTGGGAAACCCCGGGGAACCAGCCGCCGATGATGGCGGCGGCGCCGGTGGCCTCCGCGGCAATGACGATGACGCCCTGGATCCAGTACAGCCAGCCGATGATCGCCCCGGCGTTGGGGCCCATGGCCTTGGCGGCATATACGGAGAAGGACCCGGAGGAGGGGTTCGCGGCGGCCATTTCGCCGAGCATGTTCATGATGAGGATGACCAGGAAACCGGCCAGCGCGAAGGCCAGGATGACGCCCGGCCCGGCCACGGCCACGGCCTGCCCGGAACCGATGAACAGCCCGGCGCCGATGGCGCCGCCCAGGCCCATCATGGTGATCTGGCGGGTGTTCAAGCTCGCGTTCCTGGGAGCTGCGGGGGTGCTAGACATGGACCGGGGTCTCCTTCAGCGCGGCGACGACCGCATCGGCGATGGCCTCGTTGGCCTCGGGTGACCCGATGGAAATCCGGATGCCCTCCCCGGCAAAGGCACGTGCCCAAATGCCGGCGGCACGCAGCGCCGCGTCCACGGCCTCGGTGTCCTCACCGGTGGAAAGCCAGATGAAGTTGGCCTGGGAAGCGGTCACGTCGATTCCGGCGTGGCGCAGCGTGGCCAGCAGGGTTTCGCGGGCGGCAACCAGCTCGTCGATGCGCACCTGCAGCTCGTCCTCGTGCTCCAGGGACAGCACCGCGGCGCGCTGGGCCAGCGCGGTGACGGCGAAGGGGATTGCGGTCTTGCGCAGGTTCGCCGCGACCGCGGGCGGTGCCACGGCGTAGCCGATGCGCAGCCCGGCCAGCCCGTAGGCCTTGGAGAAGGTGTGCAGCACCGCGACGTTTCGGTAGCGGCGGAAGAAGTCCATCCCGATGGCCGAATCGGCCGCGGTGTTGAAGTGGACGTAGGCCTCGTCGATGACCACGAGCACGTGCTCCGGGACCTTGGCCATGAAGGTGTCCACGGCGGCGGCGTCGATGACGGTGCCGGTCGGGTTGTTGGGGTTGCAGATGAAGACCAGCGCGGTGCGCTCGGTGATGGCCTCGGCCATGGCCGCCAGGTCGTGGGCGCCGTCGGCGTCCAGCGGAACCATCACCGGGGTCGCCCCGGCGACGTGGGTGAGGATCGGGTAGGCCTCGAAGGAACGCCAGGCGAAGACGACCTCGTCGCCGGGGTTGGCGGTCGCGTGGATCAGCTGGCCGGCCACCTCCACCGATCCGGCGCCCAGGGCGATGGTGCCTGGCTCCACGCCGAGGCGTTCTGCCAGGAGGGCGACCAATTCGGGGGCCGCGGCGTTGGGGTACTGGTTGATGGTGCCCAGCTCGGAGGAAAGTCCGGCAATGACCGAGTCCAGCGGCGGGTAGGGGTTTTCGTTGGAGGAGAGCTTGAAGGCCTTCTCTGCCGCGTCCGGTGTCGCGCCCTGCTTGTAGGCGGGGATCGAGTTCAGGGAACTGCGCTGGGCAAGGTTCATGGGGGTGCCTTTCGAAAAACAAGCTGCTCGCACGTCGCCGGTGACGTGACTCACAAAAGCTACGAAAATGAGCTCCGGCAGGTCAAACGCCCGGCGAAAGACCGCACAAGATGTACAGAAAGGTCAGCGCGTGCCGTGAATCACTGGACATTGTGCCCAATGTTTTTTCTAGCCGCATTCAGCGTACCGCCATTGCGCAGCGAGCTGCCTCGCGAGCGGCTTCCGGGATCGACGGGGGCCTCGGGATTTTGGAGCGCGGCATCCCGCGCCAACGGGATGACCCGGTTCTCGAAGTGCGTTGCCAGCACGATGGACGAGGCGGAGCGGCCCATGCCCTCGGTCGCGGAAATAGAGTCGAGTACGCGCTGCAGGTCTGCGGTGGAGCGGGCCACGATCTTCACCAGGAAGTCGCTGGACCCCGAGACGGTGTGCAGCTCGAGGATCTCGGGGATCTGCGCGAGCTTCTCGGCCATGCCGTCGTGGCCCAGGTTCTGCTGGATCTGCAGGGAACAGAACGCGGCGACCGGGTACCCCATTGCGGCGGCATCGATTTGCGGGGCAATGCGCGTGATCACCCCGGATTCGTGCAGCCGGTTCAACCGGTTCTGCACGGTGCCGCGGGCCACGCCCAGGCGCTTGGAGCATTCCATGACCCCGATGCCGGGAAAATCGGTGAACAGCTCGATCAGCGACACGTCCAACGAATCGATTCTCATGCGCCCCAGTATGCGACTGAAGCCGCCATCGACGCGAATCGGCCGGGAGCTCGCACGCGCTACGGTGGATCCATGGATGAGGGAATCTACTCCAGGCCGGAAGGCCGGCGGGCGGGCACCGACCTGGTCATGGTGCTCCATGGCTACGGCTCGAACCCGGAACGGATGACGGGCTGGTTCGACGAGCTTCCGCCGCACGCCACCGGGGTGGCGCTGCGCGGACCGATGGAGGTCGGCGGGGACCGGGGCTGGTTCCTGCTGGACTACTTCCTGGCCAACGACTTTGCCCGGGTCGTCTCCGCGGCACAGCTCGTGTTCGACTGGCAGGACAAGTTCGCCCGGGGCTACCGCTCGATCAGCCTGCTGGGGCATTCACAGGGAATGGCCATGGCCACCACGCTGCACCGGCTGCGGCCCGGAACCTATGCCACGATCACGGGACTCAGTGGCTTTGTGCTTTCCAACGAGCTTCTCTCCCTCACGGATGCCGCCCCGGAGCCCGGGGAGGCGGTCCCGTTTTTCTGGGGCCGGGACCCGTACGACCTGGTGATCAACCCGGATGCCGTGGCCTACACCGCGCAGTGGCTCGCGGAGAACACCGCGTTGACCTCCCGCACGTACCCGGAGATGGGACACGGCTTCGGCGCCGACGAACGTCGCGATGTCCGCAACTTCTACGCGCACTACCTTGCGGCCGACCGCACCACGTGATGCCCGCAGGCTGAAACCACAATCAACCGGATGGTTGATCCGGACGGCGGGACATCCCGGCAAAGTGGATGGTGAGATGCGGCAAGGACCCTGGCCCGAGGGCCCTGCCGGCACAACCAACGTTTGCCCGGGCACCGGCGAAAGGAACCACACAACCATGATGCGCTTGATGTACACGGCATTTGCCTTTGGAATCACCGGGGTGCTCTCCGGCCTCTACTACCGGGAGCTGACCAAGGTCAACGACTTCGCGGACCGCTCTGCCTCCCAGCTGCCGCTTGTCCACACCCACCTGCTGGTGCTCGGCTTCGTCTTCCTGCTCATAGTGCTGGCGCTGGAGCGGATCTTTGCCATCTCCGCCGCCGCACCCAGGGCCTTCGCCTGGTTCTACTGGCTCTGGACGATCGGCGTCGCGGTGACAGGCGGCATGATGCTGGTCAAGGGGACGCTGGTGGTGTTGGGCACCGATGCAACTTCGGCAGCCTTCGCCGGGGTTGCCGGTCTGGGGCACATGTCCTTGAGCGGTGCCGTGGTCGTGTTGTTCATTGCCTTGCGGGCCGCGCTCAAGGCCGCTGAAACCTCCGGGGTTTCCGCGCCGACGTTCGCTGGCCGCTAGCCGAATCTGGGCAGGCAGCTGCACCCGGGGCGCGACGGAATCGTTCTGCCGGCTCAGCGATGCGCCATGCCCGGATGCCGCAGCGCCCCGGAGGCGACCGTCATGCCGGGAGACCTTGGCCGGGACGACAAGGACTTGGCCTTCCGGATTTTGAGCTGCGTCGAGCAAGCTCGCTTTCCGCCGCCAAGCCATGGAAATGGCGTGCAATTGCGGTTCCCGGAATTTGCCCTTTTCCGCAAGAAGCCCCGGCTTCCCCTTTCTCACGGGATACGTCCAGCGGCGATTTGCTTACGCCGACGGCGCTGTACCCATAGAGTGGGACCAGGATGAAAAAGAACCCGATTACCTCCAGTGTCATTGGCCCGGACGGCAAGCCCAAGCCCGGGGTGCAGAGCGCCGTCATGAAGGCAGTCAGCGTGCAGCGGCCCCTGGTCCTTGCCTACTTGCGCCGCCTGCAGCGCAAACATCCGGACCGCAGCGCGGCGGAACTAGCCAAGCTGGTCGAACGCGACTACCTGCTGGCCATCACCGGATCCGGTGCCGCGGTGGGTGCCACGGCGGCCATTCCCGGTGTCGGAACGGTTGCCGCGCTGGGGTTCTCGGCGGCGGCTACCGTTGGCTTCCTTGAGGCCAGCGCCCTCTATGCCCAGTCCCTGGCCGAATTGCACGGCATCACCACCGAGGACCCGGACAAGGCCCGGATGCTGGTCATGGCGATTCTCATGGGCGACGAGGGGAGCTCGATGATTTCCGCCCTGACGCATCAGGTCGCCGGACGCGGTGCTGGGCCCGTCCAAGGGTGGGCGGCCTTGTTCGGGGCCAACAAGCCCTCGAGCCTGTGGGCGACCATGCAGGGCACCATGCAGCGAACGTTCCTGAAGAAGATGCTTGCCACCCAAGGGGCTTCGATGCTCGGGCGAGTCGTTCCCTTCGGCATCGGTGCGGCGGTTGGCGGATTCGGCAACCGGTTCCTGGGCAAGAAGGTCATCGAGGCAGCGGGCCTTGCCTTCGGCACCCTGCCCACCACCATCCCCGGCCAACTGGTCAGCGAGGGCGAGAGGCTCGATGCGCTCGCCGAGGTCGAAGCCGGAATAGAGGCAGAGCGGAGACGCCGCACGGAGGGTATCGAAACCCGCGGGGAGTCCTAGCGGAGGCATGCGAAAAGAGACCTGATTGGGACATGATTTCCTAGCCAGGTCTCTTTTTTGGTGAGATGCGGGGGGCGTGTCTTCCGGCTTCCAGGGGGATCGGCTCGAGAAGGCCGAAAGAGTGAGTCTGCATAGGCGTTCTTGAGCTCTAGGCGAGCGGCTGCTGGGTGCTTGCATGGTCCTTGGCGTCATCATGGTGCGAGGCGAATGTTTCGTCGACGCCCGTCGGCTCATCCGATGTTGCGCGCGTGGTCGGTGCGCGACGGGCATGGGCCGTGGCGCGGATTGATCATCGCGAGACCAGCTGGATTGAATGCCCGAGGTCGCGTCGTTCGCCGAGGGAGGAGACACTCTGATTCTGGGAACCGGGTCGTAGGCATGGCTGTCGCGGCAGCGCCGCCTCCAACTTCTCTCACGGTCGTCGTCCCTCGCCTTTGCCTTCCGTGCCCGGAGCCCTCGAGGCCGGAGCAGGGAGCGGATCGGAAATCAGGATGCAGGCCACGCGTATTGCCCTGCTTGGCCCCCGGGGTGCTGCCCAGGGCGTTTCACGGTGAAGTGCGTCACGTTCGGCGCAGCGCCCGCGGGGCTTGCCGGGGCGGCGCCGCTGGCGCCCTGGGGCACAATCCGGCCGCTGACAAGCAGGGCTGGATACCTCGATCGGATGTGTCGGGTGTCATGGGAATAGTTCCGTCTGGCGGGAAGGCCTTTGTTCCAATTCTCACTATGCGAGAATTTTCCCTTGTATGAGCCGGGTTGACCCTTTTGAATGGAGCACTGGACCGCCAAGGGCGCCTTGGGTCCCCGGCGCGGACTTTGGCCGCGTGGTCGGTCGAGCGGCATGAATGATAGGTGCTTTGTGGAAGTGGACAAGGATGCGGATACGCAGGCCTCGCGGGCCTTGCGGATCCTGGGAGCACTGGCAAAGGTGCCCCAGGCCAGCGTGAAGGAGTTGTCCGAGTCCACCCGGATTCCAGTCAGCACGGTGTACCGGATGCTGGGCTCGTTGGTTTCCTCCGGCTTTGCGCAAAAGACCTCCACCAGGCACTACGGTGCCGGGCCAATCGCCGTGCAGCTTTCCGAGCGGTACCGGGATACCACCTTGACAACCGGTTCGGTGACTCCCTACCTTCGCCAGCTGGCCGAGGATTCGGGGGAATTCGTGGCCTTCATGGTCGCTCACGGCACGGAGGCAGTGTGCGTGGAGGCGGTGGAATCGCGTCATATGCTGCGCTGCTGCTACACCGTGGGCGCCTCGCAACCCCTGCTGCGCGGGGCCACAGCCACTGCGCTCCTGTCGCGGATGCCGCGGGACTCGCGCCACAGGGTCTTTGATCATTACCGGATATCGGACGACCAGAGGTCAGACATCGAGCAAGCCTGTGCCCAGGCGCTCGCCGACCGGTACGCGGTCAGCTCGGGCGAGCTCGATACCGGGATCTGGGGCGTGAGCGCCCCGGTCCTGGACGATGCCGGGGCGCTGGGCGGGGTGGTCACCCTGATGGCTCCGGCCGAACGCAGTGCCTACCGCACTGCGCAACTGATTAGACTTGTCCGCCGCACGGCGGACTCCTTAAGTGGAGGAATACGATGACTCGGAAAAAACCCGGGCAGTGGAGTGGCCGTCACGACGGCCCCGGTGCGGAAAACGCCCGCTGGCACAACACCATCACCGACTGGACGGCCGGCAGCGCAGCCGGATGCGCACTGTTGGGATTCGCCAGCGACGAAGGCGTGCGCCGCAACAAGGGCCGCGTTGGGGCGCAGGCAGGGCCGGGTGCTCTGCGCGCGGCGCTGTCCTCGCTTGCCCTGCACCAGTCTGTCGCGCTCTACGACGCCGGTGACGTGGTGGTCGAAGGGCAGGACCTGGAAGCGGGGCAGGAGCAGTTCGCCGCGGCGTTGGCAGCCCTGCTCGTCGACGGGCACTTCACCGTGGGACTGGGCGGCGGACACGAGATCACCTTCGCCAGCTACGCGGGCGTGGCACGTGCCCTGGGTGCCGAGGGCCGGTGGCGCTTGGGGATCCTGAACATCGATGCGCACTTCGACCTGCGCGAAGAGGACCAGGCGACGTCGGGCACCGGCTTCGCCCAGATCGCCCGGGCCGAAGCTGCCGCCGGACGCACCTTCCACTATGCGGCGGTGGGCATCAGCGAGGCCTCGAACACGAAGGCGCTCTTCGACCGTGCGCGTGAACTGGGCGTCAAGACACTGCTGGACACCGAATGCCATGCGGGAAACCTCGACCGAGTGCGCGAATTCGTTGCAGAATTCGCGCAGTCGGTGGACCACCTGTACCTGACCATCGACCTCGACGCGCTGCCGGCGAGCGTTGCCCCGGGTGTGAGCGCGCCGGCCGGGTTCGGCATCGGGCTGGAAGTCGTGCGGGAGGTCGTGCTGGCAGCCGCAGGCAGTGGAAGGCTCGTGCACGCCGACATTGCCGAACTAAATCCCGACTTCGACATTGACCAGCGAACCGCCCGCACGGCGGCGCGCTTGATCAACGACCTGATCTTGAACCGAGGCTGAACATCCCATGGAAATCCAACTTAACCTTGTCCAATCGGCGGCGCTGGCACTGCTCCTGCTCTCCCTGGGGGAGTGGGCACGCAGACGGGTCGGCTTCCTGCAGAAGTACTGCATCCCGGCCCCCGTCATCGGCGGCTTCTTGTTCGCGCTGCTCGTCCTGCTGCTGCGCCAGACCGGCACCGCACAGATCAGCCTGGACACCTCGCTGCAATCCCCGGCCATGATCGCGTTCTTCACGACCATTGGCCTGGCCGGCTCGTTGTCCTCCATCAAGAAGGGCGGCCGGTTGCTGCTGGTTTACCTGGTGGTCTGCTGGAGCCTGGCCATCATGCAGAACCTGATTGGCATCGGCATGGCCAACGTGGTGGGCGTTTCCCCGATGTTGGGTGTCATGGCCGGCGCGGTGAGCCTTGAAGGCGGCCACGGAGCTGCCGCCGCATTCGGCCCCACGGCCGAAGCCATGGGTGTGGAGGGGGCCACCGCAGTGGCGATTGCCTCTGCCACCTTCGGCTTGGTCGCCGGCAGCCTGATGGGCGGGATGACCGCAAGCTTCCTGGTGGCACGGCACAACGTGGAGATCCCCGAGAAGGCCGGTCTGCGCGAAAAGTTGGCCTTCGCCGGTGCCGTGGCCAGGAACATGACGTCAGGCGGCGGATCGGGCAGTGGCGTCGCCGCCGCTGCGGCCGCACCGAGCGACGAGACCCGGGGCAAGAGCGGGAGCAACTACGCGAATCTGCTGACGGCCGCATTGGTCATCGGCATCGTCATGGTGATCGGGATGACCTTGGGCGGTTGGTTGTCGGAACTGACCGGATTCTCGCTGCCGGCCTACGTCGGGGCGATGATCATCGCCTTGGTCTTCCGTAACTTGAACGACAAGCTCGGCTGGATCAAGATCGACGACGACGCGGTGGACCTGATCTCGCAGTTCAGCCTCGGCTTCTTCCTGACCATGGCCATGATGAGCCTGAAGATCTGGGAACTGGCCTCGTTGGCCGGTCCGTTGGTCCTCATCCTGTTGGTACAGCTGCTGTTCATCTTGGCATTCGCTGTCTTCGTGGTCTTCCGGGTACTGGGAAAGAACTACGATGCGGCCACCATGGTCGCGGGCTTCATCGGCCACGGCCTGGGTGCGACGCCCAACGCACTGGCAAACATGGACGCGTTCAATTCCCGCTTTGGTGTCCGATCGGAACGTGCGTTCCTCATCGTCCCCTTGGCCGGTGCGGTGCTCATCGACCTGGTCGCCCTGCCATGGATTGTCTGGTGCATGAACTGGGTCGCCTAGCGCCGAGGCGGGCCGACACCTTCGCCTTCACGCGCGGATCGGGAAGCCTCCGGGCCCAGTCAGCTTCGTTGGTCCGGGTGTAGAAGATCCGCCCTTGGTTGGCTGTCGCTAGGCACAGGTGCGGGGTCGTGCCGGCCCTGCACCTGCGGACCGGCAGAACGCGTGGCGACACCCCGGGGCCATTGACCGGGGCCGAGCATCCGCACGTTCCCTCCGGCGAGCTTGAAGTGGGTGGTGCGCCGCGACGGCAGGGCGCCGCCCAGACACCTTGGGCGGCTTACCCCACGTCAGGGAATCGCGGCGACGTACATCCCCGGGGTTGTGCGGGGTAAGTCCCGGTGGACCGGCGTGCGGGCGACGTCCCGGTGCCCGCCGAAGACGGCCCGCTAACGCAGCAGGGCGTTGGCCACGGAGAAAATAACCAGGCCGGCCAGCGACCCCACGACCGTACCGTTGATGCGGATGAACTGCAGGTCCCGTCCGACCTGGAGCTCGATTTTTTCGCTGGTCTCCTTGCCGTCCCAGCGGGCGACGGTGTCGGTGATCAGTGACGTGATTTGCCCGCTGTAGTTTTCCACGACATAGACCACGGCGTTGGCCACCCACCCGTTGACCTTGGCCGCCAGACGGGCATCGTCACGGAGCCTTGCGCCGAGGTCGCGGATCGCCGCGATCATGGACTTGCGCAGCTCGGATCCGGGGTTTTCCATGGCATCGACGAGCGCGGCCTTGATGGATGACCAGCTGGTGGCGGCCAGTTCGCGCAATTGCGCATCGCCAAAGAGGGAATGCTTCATGGCCTCGACCTTGGCAATCATTTCCGCATCCGACTGCATGTCCGCGGCAAACCTCTCCAGCCACCGATCGATGCTCAAACGCATGGAATGGTGCGGGTCGTTCCGCACGGACTGTACGTACTTCTGCAATTCGCGGTGAAGCTTCTCGCCCAGCAGGCTGTCGACCATCGCCGGGACCCATGAGGGCGAGCGCTCGGCGACCAGGGAAACCACCATCTCGTGGTTGTCGGCCACCCATTGTTCGGCCCGTTCGGCCAGCAGGTCGACTGCCGGCTTGTGGTGCCCGTCGGCAACAACCCGCTCCATGATCCGACCCAGCGTCGATGACCATTCGGGGGCAAGCATGTGCTTCTTGGCCAGGGATTCCAGCAGCGCCAGGACGTCGCGGTCATCCAAGACCTCCAGTGCCGCCCCGATGACGGTGGAGACCTCTTGGGCCACCCGGGTGGCCGATTTCTCCTTGGCCAACCAGCCGCCGACGCTGCGCGAGACATCGAATTGCTCCAACTTGGTGCCGACGACATCGCGGGACAGGAAGTTTTCCTGGACGAACTGCCCCAGGCTCTCGCCAATCTGGTCCTTCTTGCGCGGAATGATCGCCGTGTGCGGGATCTTCAGCCCCATGGGGTGCTTGAACAAGGCGGTGACGGCGAACCAGTCGGCCAGTGCGCCGACCATTCCCCCCTCGGCGGCAGCCCGCACGTACTCAAGCCAGGGATGGCTGTGCTGCAGGGCGAAGGCCACGGCAAAGATCACCGCCATGATGGCCAACAGCCCCGTGGCGAGGCGTTTCATCTTCCGCAGCGCGATCGCCTTGGCGGCATCGTTCGCGGGGGCAAGGCTGAATCCGGTTGACGTCATGGGCTGCGGCTCCCTTGGCCTGGACATGCGGATGGAACAGGTTTCAACGATAGTTCACCAAGCAACAGGCGCGGCAAGCGGCGCGGGATCCGGGCACGGCGGTAGCGTGAAAGGCATGCAAACCCTTGTCTACGCCCACCGCGGTTCATCGTCGGTCTACGCGGAGAACACGCGCGCCGCGTACATGCAGGCCCTGGCGGACGGGGCCGACGGCATTGAATGCGACATCCACCTGAGTTCCGACGGCTTCGTGGTGTGCCACCACGACCCGACGGTGGACCGGACCTCGGACTCCAGCGGGCGGGTCGGGGAAAAGGCCCTGGCCGAGCTGAAGGCCCTTGACTTTTCCTCATGGAAGAACCCGAAGATACCCGCGTCGTACGGGAAGCTTCATGAGCAACTGGTGACCTTGGGCGAATTGGTGGAGCTCATGCGGGATGCCGGTCGACCCGTGGGCCTGGCCGTGGAAGTCAAGCACCCCAGTCCCTACGGCCGGCAACTTGAAGAGGCCATGATCGCCGAGTTGCGGGCACTGGGCTGGGAGCCGGAAACCTCCATGCTGGGCGAGATCTACGTTTCCTTCATGAGCTTTGACCCCGGCTCGGTGCGCTACCTGATGAAGCGGATCCCGCCGGTGCACGTCTGCCAGCTGGTCACCGAGGTCGACGAGGAGTGGATCGACGAGCTGGTCAAGGCCGGGGAGAGCGATCGCGCCGGGGTGGCGGCGGTGCTGGCCAGCGCCATGACGGAGGGCGTGGAGCTGTTGAATTCCGGGGTCCCGCAATTGGCGGGTCCCGGGGTCGCCTACATGCGCAAGCACCCCCGGGTGACCAACGGATGGCTGGCCCGCGGCGCAACCTTCCGGGTATGGACCGTGGATGACCCCGCGGATGCCAGCTACCTCGTGGGTCGCGGAGTCACGCAGCTGACCAGCAACGTCCCGGCGCTCATCAAGGCGCACCTCGGCCTGGACTAGGACATGTCCGAGGAATTGTCGCGCGCGAAACGTGCAGGCGTAGACTCGCCGCGTGGAGAAACAACTGAACGCATACTTTTCCGACACCTACCTGTTCGAGGCCGAAGCCACCGTCATCGCCACCGGCCATGACGACGGGGGCGAGCCGTGGATTGCGGTGAGCCCGAACATCTTCCACCCGCGCGGCGGCGGGCAAATGGAGGACACGGGGACCGTGGATGGCCGCGAGGTCGCGGTAGGCCGCCTCGACGACGGGCTGGTGGTCCTCACCGGCGCCGGGGACCCTGCGGTGGGATCCGTGGTGCGCACGGCGGTGGACCCGGACACGCGGCTGCTGCATGCTGCATTGCACACCGCCGGACACCTGGTGGGGTTCCTGGGTGAAGAGCGGGGCTGGCGTCACAGCGGACACAGCCACTTCCCGGGCCAGGCGCGACTGGACTTCCATCCCGAGTCAGTCTCCGAGGACCTCGTTGCGCCGCAGGCACGCGAGCAGGTCATCACAGAGATCCAGGGGCGGCTGGAGGCCCTGGTTGCCACGAAGGCGACGGTTGCCAGCAGCCTCGACGAGGCCGGCATCCGCACCGTGGTGATCGGCGGAGTCAACGCCGAGCCGTGCGGCGGCACCCACGTCCGGGACCTGGGCGCCTTGCGCGGCACCCGGGTCATGGAAGCCAAGATCAAGCGCGGGGCGTTGAAGGTGCGTTACGAGGCAACGCACGGCTGAGCGGGTCCGTCCGGCGCAGCCGCCTGGGCGGGGCGTTGAAAGGCACCGCCCGCCACTAAGCTTGAAACCGTGCCATTGCAATTGACTCCCGCCACCAAGACGGCCCTCTCCATCTCCGTCGCAACGGGCCTGTACGGTATTTCCTTCGGAGCCCTGGGCATTGCCGCCGGCCTGAACCTCTGGCAGGTCGTCGCGCTGAGTGTCCTGATGTTTACCGGCGGCTCGCAATTTGCCTTCATCGGCGTGATTGCCGGTGGCGGAGGCCCGGGAGCGGCATTCGGTGCGGCCACCCTCCTGGGCGTGAGAAATGCCGTCTACGGCATGCAGGTCAAGGCCATGCTCAGGCCGCGCGGGCTGAAGAAGTTCGCCGCGGCACAGCTGACCATCGACGAGTCCACGGCCACCGCCGCCGGCCAAGGCGACCCTGGCGAGCAAAGGCTCGGGTTCTGGGTGGCGGGCATCGGCGTATACGTCTTGTGGAATATCTTCACGCTGGTGGGCGCGCTGCTCGGCGACGCGCTGGGGGACCCGAAGGCCTGGGGGCTTGACGGTGCGGCCGTGGCCGCATTCCTGGGCCTGCTGTGGCCGCGCCTGAAATCCGCCGAGCCGGTGGCCATCGCCTCGGTCTGCGCGCTTGCCACGGTCCTCGCGATCCCGCTGGTGCCGCCGGGCGTGCCGATCCTGGTGGCCGCCGTCGTCGCAGGGGTATGGGGGTTCTTCGGCCGGGGACCGGCGAACGAAGGGCTCGAACCGGATGTCGAGCCGCACAACATCCCGAAGGGCGAGCGATGAGTGAATTATGGTGGTGGATCCTTGCCGGCTGCGCGGCGGCCTACGGGATCAAGATCCTGGGCTACCTGGTCCCGGAGAAGATCCTCGAAAACGAGCGGGTCACGCGCGCCGCGGGCACCCTGACCATCGGGCTGCTTGCCTCCCTGGCCATCGTCAACACGGTCGCCAGCGGGACCAGTGTGGAATTCGATGCCAGGCTGGCCGCCCTGGCTGCGGCCGCCGTCGCACTGTTGTTGCGCGCCCCGTTTCTCGTGGTGGTCATCGCCGGTGCGGGGGCGGCGGCGCTGGCGCGCTACCTGGGCTGGGGCTGAACGGTCCAAGACGCCCGGTGCCTACTTCCGCGGACCCGCTGCGCCCGGGCCCGCGGAATAGACTAGCGTCGAGTACGTGTTGCCGGGCTCGAGCGCGATCGACACGCTGCTGGGCCGCACCTCGGCGGTGACGGGGATGTCGACGGTGGCGATGTTCCTGTCGCAGGGGACCACCATGCCGTCCCCCTGGTCCAGGGAGAGCCGCAGGTTGCCCTCGCCATGGCAGACCGCCACCACGGTCAGCCGGGTTCCCCGGTACGTGCCGAGCTCCGCGGTCGCCATGACCTGGGCGTGGTCGGCCGATCCCATGCCCATGAGCACCTGGGCTTCGCCGGGAACCAGGGTCATCAGGTCCTCCAGCACCGCGGCCGTGACGGCCGTCGGCGCTGGTTCCGGCGCCGCGGAACACCCGCTGATGGCGCACGCGAGGCCCAGTGCCGTGCCGATCCGTACGAGCTGTCGCAAGTTCCCGCCCCCAAGCCTTGTCACGTGGATCGAGCTTCGCAGAGCCGGGCGCACTTGGCAAGGAAAGTGCCAAGGGTTTGCGCACAAGTCGTTTTCTCGGTGCCGACAAGTGACATGTCGGGGCGGCGGTGGCAAAGTGGAAGCATGATTGTTGCCTTTTCCGTAGCCCCCAGCACCGACAACACCGATGGGTCGGTCCACGACGCAGTGGCCGCAGCCGTCAAGGTGGTCAGGGAGTCGGGCCTGCCCAACTCCACTTCTTCCATGTTCACGGAACTGGAAGGCGAGTGGGACGAGGTCATGGATGTCGTCAAGCGCGCCACCGAGGCCGTCGCCGCCTATGGCTCGCGCGTATCGCTCGTCCTGAAGGCGGATATCCGCCCGGGCTACAGCGGGGAGATCACCGGAAAGATCGAACGTCTGGAAAAGGCCATAAGCGAGCAGGAGTAGCAAGCATGGACACCCCGGCGAATTCCGCCAGCCCCGTCGACGTCGACAAATTCCTGGTGGAAAAGTTGCTCGCCCCGGAACCGGAAATGGCGGCGGCGCGCGAGCGCGCGCACCAGGCCGGGCTTCCCCACATCGAGGTCAGCGAGGTGCAGGGAAAGTTCCTGATGCTGCTGGCGCAGATCGCCGGCGCCAAGCGCGTGCTCGAAATCGGCACCCTTGGCGGCTACTCCACCACCTGGCTGGCGCGCGGGGTGGGTGCCGACGGGCACGTGACCACCTGCGAATACGAGCCGCTGCATGCCCGGGTTGCCGCGGACAACCTGGCCGCCTGCGGGGTCGGGGACCGGGTCGAAATCCGCATCGGCGCCGCCCTGGACACCCTCGACGCGCTTCTGGCCGAGGACGGGGAACCCTTCGACCTGTTCTTCATCGATGCGGACAAGGAAAACAACGCCCACTACATCGACCTGGCGATCATGCTGGGCCGCCCGGGCAGCGTCATCGTCGTGGACAACGTGGTGCGGGAAGGGGCGGTCCTGGAGGACGGGGATCCGCTCACCGATGCCGGCCGCCTGGTCAACGGCGTGCGGCGGGGCATCGACGTGCTGGGTTCCAACCCGCGCGTGGATGCCACCGCACTGCAGACCGTGGGCGTCAAGGGCTGGGACGGGTTTGCCGTGGGGGTCGTCCGCTAAAGGGGGCCCGGCGCGCCCGACCCACGGCCGCCGCCTTGAGGTGCATCACGGCTTTCGTCGCCCGGCCCCCGAAGCACATAGGCTTGCCCCTGTGACTACAGAGCCCTACGCCATTCGCCTTGCCGTGCCCGAAGACATCCCCGCCGCCCTTCAGATGAAGCTGACGGCCTGGGAAGAGGCCTACGCCGACCAGCGGCCGGCCTCCTTCTTCGCCAATGCCCGCGCCGCCCTCGAGCAGCAGGCCGACTGGTGGACCCGCGGCCTGGCCCAGGGTGCCGAGCTGTGGATCGCCACCAACCCGGCCGGGGACATCGTCGGGATAGCCGGCGGCGGGCCGGCGGCCGACGACGACGCGGACACCGGGATCGGCGTCGAATTGCAGCTCCTCTACGTCCTGGCCGGCGACCACGGCACCGGGTTGGGCGCCCGGCTGCTCGAGGCGGTGCTGGGCGACCGCGCCGCCGTGCTCTGGGTCCTCGAGCGCAACCCGCGCGCCCACGCCTTCTACGCCAAGCACGGATTCGTTGCCGACGGCAGGGTCGAGGCACTGGCCGACGACTGGAGCGGACTGAACGAGATCCGCATGGTCCGCCACGGCGCACACCGTGGCTAAAGGCAAGAACAAGCGGAACAAGAACAATCCTCCGCTGGAATCCGTGAGCTCCGCCGCGCCGCAGGACGGCCCGCTCGAGGGCATCTACCCCATCGACACCGGCACCGCCGAGCTGGAGCGCGACCCGTACTCGCCCACCGGCTGGCTGCTGCGGATCAACGACGTCCCCTCCTCGCACGTGGACCTCGCCGCGCCCGGGCACCTCGACTTCGAATACATGCGCTGGATCGCCGCGCTCATCCGCTCCCGCTTCAACCCGGGGCGGATCGAGGAGCAGGGGCACAAGCTGCGCGCCCTGCACCTGGGCGGCGGCGCCTGCTCCATGGCGCGCTGGGCCTCGGTGACCTACCCCAACGCCCGCCAGGTCGTGGTGGAGCTGGACGGCAAGCTCGCCGCCCTGGTCCGCGCCTGGTTCGACCTGCCGCGCGCGCCGCTGCTGCGGATCCGCGTCGGGGAGGCCGGCGCCGTGCTGGCCACGCTCACGGACGCCACGCGCGACCTTCTCATCCGCGACGTCTTCGCCGGGGACCAGACGCCCAGGGACCTGACCACCCTGGCCTTCACCGCGCATGCCGCCCGGGTGCTGGATGCCGAGGGCCTGTACATCGTGAATTGCGGGGACACCCCCGCGCTGGAAAATGCCCGGCGCGAGGCCGCCACCATCGGCGCGGTCTTCAAGCACGTGGCCATCGTGGCGGACCCGACCATGCTCAAGGGCCGGCGCCACGGAAACGTCATCATCGCCGGCTCCAACGCGCCGATCCCCGCTGGTCCGGGATTCATTCGCGAACTGCTCGGTGGCGGCGTCCCGGCCCAACACTGGGACGATGCCACGGTGCGGGCATTCGCGCGCCACGCCACCGCGGTGTAGTCCGGCGGCCGCTATAGGCTTGGATCCACTGCGCCGGCGTTTCACGGCACCACACCCCCCATCCACGTTGAGCAGGAGCGCCAGCACCGCCATGAACACCCCCGCAACGATTTCCTGGACGCACAACGGCCAGGACCGCACGGCGCTGTGGTCCTCGGCCAACGCCGCCCCGCCGCCGAAGGCCATCGTGGAGGTCGACGATTCCCTGGGCGCCGACGAGGCCTACCGGCTGGCCACCAACGGCACCGGCATGCTGTTCACCGGGGATTACCACAACGCCCGCCAGCTGCTCAGCGCCATTGCCCGCCGCATCCCGGCCGGCACCAAGGCCAAGCGCAACGCTGCGGTCCCCACCACCGCCGAGCGCTTCTACAAGTACCGCCAGGCCCGCACGCACCGGGCACGGATCCTGTCCATGCTCCTGGTCCCGGTGGGTCCCGGCCCGGCCGTTTCGCTGCGCCGCGCCCCGGATGTCGCCGAGGCCTGGACCAACGCCTTCGGACCCGTGGCCGAACCCGTGGTGGTCTCCCTGCAGGAACTGCTCGGGGCCATCGGCGCCCAGCAATGGCGCGCCACCGGGCTGCACGTCGCCGCCCTCGACGCGAAGATCCATCCCCACTACGGCACCTTCGCCCCGGTGCGCGGGGAGTACCTGGACCTGGTGGCGCGCGCCGAGCTTCCGGGCCTGGGGCGGGCCTTCGACATCGGCACGGGCACCGGAGTGCTGGCGGCCATTCTGGCCAGGCGCGGCTTCGCCGAGGTCATCGGCACCGACTCGCAGGACCGCGCCGTCGCGTGCGCGCAGGCGAACCTTGCCGCGCTGGGGCTGGCGGAGCGGGCACGGGCCGTGAAGCAGGACATGTTCCCCGAGGGCCGGGCGGATGTGGTGGTGTGCAACCCGCCGTGGCTGCCGGGCACCCCGCAGACGCTGCTCGACTATGCCGTCTACGACCCCAAGTCCGCGATGCTGCGGGCCTTCCTGTCCGGGCTGCCGGACCACCTGGCCGCGGGCGGGCAGGGCTGGCTGGTCATCTCCGACCTGGCCGAGCGGCTGGGCCTGCGCACCCGCGGGGAGCTGCTGGGCTGGATCGAGGGCGCCGGGCTGGCGGTGCTGGGGCGCGAGGACACCGTCCCGGCCCACGGGCGCGCCGCCGATGCCTCCGACCCGTTTCACGTGGAACGCTCCGGCGAGGTCACCTCGCTGTGGAAGCTCGGCGTCAAGTAGCCGCTGCCGCCAAGCCGGAGGGCACAAAAGAAGCGGGGGGCGGGGGGGAAGACCCCCCCCCCCC
>NZ_JBIXLN010000062.1:0-18323 GCF_045798555.1 Paeniglutamicibacter sp. MACA_103
CGTTCGGCTTGACCGTCACCCGGTAGTCGACGACGACGTCGCCATTGGCATCGGTGGTGTAGGGGCCGGCACCGTTCACCGGCGTCTTGTCGATCTCCCACAGGTAGGAACGGTTGAAGCTCGCGACAACGTTCTTGGTGACGACCAGGTCCGCACCAAGGCAGACATCGACGGAGGCCATATCGCTCGCCGTGCCGCCGTCGGACTCGGTGTACTTTGCCGTGTTGCCATAGGTCGTGCACTCACCGGCCACGCCCGGCCAGGTAGTCGTGTAGGCAAAGCTCTTCGGCGCCTGCGCGGCGGTGACGATGTTGCCGCCGGGAAGCGTGGAGAGGTTGAACTGGCTGTCGGTGACGGTCACCGAGCCATCGGTCACTGTGGGTTCCACTCCCACGAAGGAGAAGTCCTTCATGGTGCTCGCGCTGCCGTCGGTCCCGTAGTAGGAGGCGGCGTTCCAGGTCGCGGTGGCTGTATTTGTTCCGGCAGTGCCCGCGGTGGTTCCGGAAGGCATCTCACAGGTGTAGTTGAAAGTCGTGGTTCCGGCCGGGACGGACACCGGGCCCGTGACTGCGGTGCCCTCGGAATCCTCAATGGCACACACTGCGCCGGGGGTGGTGTCCGTCAGGGTTACCCCGTCGATGGCCGCGATGTTCGTGTTCTTCACGGTGATGGCACCGTCGACGGTGAAGTTGCTGTCCTGCGCGGCACTGGCATCGACCAGCACGCTGTAGTCGACGGCGACGTCGCCGGTGGCCGACTCGACCGTGGCGGCCTGGCCCGAGGCCAGGTTCTTCTCGATGGTCCAGTCGTAGTCGCGGTCGAACGTGGCGGCTGCGGTAGTGGTGACTTCGAGGTCCTTGTACGTCGTCTTGCCGTTACTGAATGTACAAGTGGCCTGGGCGTTGTCCGCCAGAGTGAAGGACGTGCTGCGCGCCGACGTATCGACCGTCGGCGTGACACCGGTACAGGTCAGGGCCGAGAGGTTCCATCCCTCGGGAAGGGCGATTTCGGAAATGGTTACCGTGCCCGGGGCAACGGTGTAGGTCAGGCGGTCGGGAAGGTCCGCGCCGGCGTTGGAGCCGGCGCTGTCATCCAACTGGAAGTGCACGGAATCTGTCGTCGTGCCGGATTTAAGTGTGAAGCCGAAGTCGGTGCCGTCGGCCGGGGTGGCGTCCTTGATGATGGTCACGAAACCTGCCTGGACGGCGCTTGCCGAAATCTGGTTGGCACGGTTTCCCGCGGTCGCGCAATTCAAGGACTCCAAGGTCACGTGATATGAGGAACCACTGATCGAGGAGGCTCCCGTGCCTGGCCCGTGATCCAGCTCGGATGCAATATGGGCGCTGAAGTAGAGGGTGACAGAGGAGGCCGTTGCATCAAACGTGAGCTTGACGGTGTCCTCGCGGTCACTGCCCGATCCCTCGATCACCTCGGTGTTGGTGATCGTTCCGCCGGTCATTGAGTACTGGTCAATGAAGTCGTAGGCCCATTTGCCGCCGGAGCGCACCCGGTACGTGAATACAAATTCGTTCTCGCCCGGCAGCATGCTGCTCATTTCCACACGCTGGTCAACATAGCCGCCCTCGTAGATGCCCGAGGAAAGGTTGCCGTTGGCGAATGAGCCGCCATCGGCCCGCTGCATGAACGTGTCAATCTTGCCTTTGCCGATATTCGTGTCGCAAACGCCGGCGACCGCCGCAACGACGGGCGCGTCCTTGGCCAGGGCAGAATTCGGCTCACTGACCGACGCTTCCACTGGTTCCTCTGTGGTTTTCTCCTCGGATTTCGTAGGCGCTTCGGCACTCGGGGTCGCCGGCTTCCTTGAATCGATCGACTTGCTCGTCGACGGAGCTTCGGACGTGGGGGCCGCCGACTCCTGCGCTTCTGCAAGCAGTTCGTCAGCGGACGGTTCGGTGCCCTGGAGAGGTGCCTCGGCAGCCGTTTCTTCCGGAGTCGCGGCCTTTGCCTTCGCCGGGTTCGACCCGGCGCTCGCTTCGCCGCCCTCAACGGCATCCAGCAACGCCTGCTCCACACTGGCGTCTTTGCTGTCCGACGGTGATGCCGCGGCGGGATTGAATCCACCGCCGCCAAACATCATCGTTGCAACGAGCGCAGTCGTCGCGCTGGCAGCCACGGTTGAACGGACAATTCCGTTCCTCCAAATGGCTTCCAAAAAAGAGTTGCGGCGCGCAAAACGACGACCTCTTAATTGATTCCGTGCAGCATTATCCCCAATTTTGCCGAACACTTAAGTTACCCCAATTACCCCAAGGGGGCGCAGCAACCACGCAATAAGCACCGTTTACGAATCGGTCCCACCCGATCCGTTAGTTCAGTTCAAACCCCAAGTTCGAACTACCCCCAGCATTTATTGGGGCCCCAGCTCCCAATTTGTGTTGCTTGTGATGCCGTCATTCTAGACACAGATTGTGATCCACGTCTACTGCCCCTGCGAACGGTGCAATGTTTTTTTGGACGGGCTGAAACTAACGGTAGCGGTACTCAATTTTCGGGCAAGTGTCCATGACGACGTCCAACCCGGCGGCCTTGGCCCGTCTGGCCGCTGCTTCGTCTACAACTCCGAGTTGCAGCCAGACGGCGTCCGCACCAATGGCAATGGCCTGGTCAACAATGTCACCGACTTTTTGTGAGTTCACGAAACAGTCAACGACGTCGACGTGGCCGGTGATCTCGGCCAGGAGCTTGTGGCCGGCATTGCCCAGTACGCTTTCGCCGCTGAGGGACACCGGAATGATTTCCATCCCCAGCTGATCCTGGAGAAACCGCGAGACCCCTGGTGCCACGCGGCTCGGGTTGTTGGTCAGCCCCACCACGGCCCACCGTGCAGGGGTTTTCAGGAGCCGGCGAATCACTGCCGGGTCGTTGACATGGCGTTGGCCGGCTTCAGTGCTCATACTCAATACGCTACCCCTCCCGTCTGGTCTCGCCGCCAAAGAACATTTTGGTCTTAGCCCCGAGAATGTTCGGCATGAAAAGAATTCATGCCGAACATTCTCGGGGCTACCGATTGGCTGCCTTAGTTATCCCAGGCCTTCCGGTCTGCGACAGGATCGCGGTCCCAAGGCGTTGGCAGGACCCCGCCGATGTAGTCGCTGAACCAAGTGCGAACTTCTTCCGACTGGTAGGCCTTCTGCAGAGCCTTGCCCTTCTCAGTTTCGGCAAAGCCGGGTTTGGCGGCAACGACGCAGATGAATGGCAGCGCGTCTGCATCCTCTTCGAAAAGCAGCGCATCTCGGGGCGTAAGACCCAGCTCTGCGCCAAGCCTTACGAAAAGGAACCCGGCATCAACGTCTGCCAGAGTCTTGGACAGAGACTGTTGGTCGACTTCCGTGAAAGAAATGTTTTTCGGATTCTCCAAAATGTCATTCTGCGATAAGTGGATCACGCTCTTCGCTTCGTCAACTCTCAGGACCCCGGCTTTGGCCAGCAATGCCAGCGCGCGTCCGTTGTTGGCCGGGTCTACGGGTATTGCTATCTTGGCACCCTGCGGCAAGTCCTCGACAGACTTGTGCTTCAGTGAATACACGCCGCCGGGTGACCCGTACATGTAGAACGCGGTGTCAACAGCAAGGTTCTTATCCTTGGTGAACTGCGCTAAGTACGATGCGTGCTGGAAATAGTTGGCGTCGAATTCACCGTTTGCTACCGCAAAGTTCGGCTGGACGATGTCGGTGACGTACTTGACCTCTACCTTCCAACCCTCCGCTTCCAATGCCTTCTGTGCGATTTTGGTGGGTTCCTGGTACGGAGCCGATTCAGTGACGATGAGCTTGATCGTCTTATCGCTTCCTCCCGCAGCGGCTTTGCCGGTCAGCCCACAGCCTGTGATCGCGGCAAGACCAGCCAAGGCGCTCACTCCGAGGAAGCCCTTGATAAAAGTGCGACGTTCCATTTCCTATTCTCCTGCCTATGGCGGAGCGAGTGTGCCCCAGGTCTGCGTCCTACCGAACGATTGAATTACTTAGACATTCCAAGCTTTTAGATCCGCTGCAGGATCCCGGTCCCACGGAGTCGGCAACGCACCGTCGAGATAGTTCTTGAACCATTCACGGACCTCGTCCGAGTGATAAGCCGCCTCAAGCGCCTTGCCCTTTTCCGTATCGGCAAAACCAGGTTTGGCAGCCACAAGGTTGATGAACGGAAGTGCATCTTCCTCCTTCTCAAAAAGCAGGGCGTCCTCGGGCTTCAGCCCGATTTCCGCACCTAAACGAACGAAAAGGAAACCAGCGTCAACATCCGGCAAGGTCTTGGACAAAGACTGCTGGTCAACCTCGACGAAGTTGAACTTTCGTGGGTTCTCCAGGATGTCGGCCTGCGAAAGATGAATCAGACTCTTGCCCTCCGTGAGCTTCAACAACCCAGCCGCCTCCAAAAGAGCCAATGCTCGTCCGTTATTGGACGGATCCACGGGAATCGCGATCTTGGCTCCCTCGGGGAGGTCGCCGATGCTCTTGTGCTTCGCGGAGTAGACACCTGCCGGAGATCCGTACATGTAGAACGCACTTTCCACCTCAAGATTCTTGTCGGTGGTGAATTGCTCAAGGTAGGCAGCATGCTGAAAGTAGTTGGCATCGAACTCGCCATTGGCAACGGCAAAGTTCGGCTGCACGATGTCGGTGACATACTTGGCCTCAACCTTCCACCCTTGGGACTCCAAGATCTTTTGGGCGATCTTGGTCGGTTCTTGGGTGGGGGCAGACTCGGTGACAATCAACTTTATGGTTTTGTTGTTGCCTGCCCCGGCGCCGGAAGCGCCACCCGTGAGTCCGCAGGCGGTGAGCGAGGCGAGTGCACCGAGGCCCAGGGCTCCGGCAAGAAAAGTACGGCGTTGCATGGTGTTTCTCCTGAGAAAAGTCGTGACGATTTATGTGCCGGTGACGAGTTGGCGATTCTGCTTGGGTAACTACCCTGTCCGGGTTGGTATTAGGTGGCGGCTGGAGCCGCCGTCGCATTCCCAATGGCGTTAAGGCCCTCCGGGAGGGTCCCGTTGATGAAGTAGTCACCAATGGAACGGGCACGGAATGCGATGGGATTGTGCGTTGCCACGGTTTGCGCATTCCGCCAATGGCGGTCCAGGCCCTTGGACGTGCTGGTGGCCGAAGCTCCCCCGGTCTCAAATAGCTGCTGGGCGGCACCGATTGCCAGCTCCGGAACCGAAACCTGCGCCTGTTCCACGGCCAATTCGGCCAGATGCCCTTCGGTGGTGGTTGGCCGATGACCGCTTTCGTCCGGTTCCTGCGCGAGGCCCGTCTGAAGCGCGGTATCCAGGGTTCGCGCCGCGGCCAGCACTGTGGCCTCGGCAGTAAATGCTTTCGTGGCTATGCGACCAACGGTTTCTTGGATCAGAGGATCATCTCGGAAGGGCAAGCCTGAACCGGTGTTGAATGTTCGGGCCCGCTTAGCGACCGACTGCGCCGCATCATTGCGGGCAGCACGGGCGATGCCCGCCAGCACTCCTAGCAACACCAGCTGGAAGAACGCCGCTTCGTGGGTAGCTTCCGCGCCACCGGCCTCACGGCCAAAGAGATCTACAGCTTCAACACGGACATCATCAAATCTAGTGGTGCCCGTTCCGGTGAGCCGCTGGCCAAAGCCGTCCCAGTCATCGGAGATTTCCACGCCGGCGGCCTTTGTGTCTACGAGCGCAAAGACGCGTCCAGGCTTTCCCTCCAGGGCCGCAGAAACGCGCGTGTAGTCCGAAAAGATTGTGCCGGTGGTGTAGAACTTCTCACCGTTCAGCACCCACGTCCCATCTTCGTGGGCAAGCACGGTGTTGAGATGGCCGAGCGCGTTTCCTCCGAGTTCGGTGGAAGCATTCCCGACGGTTTTCCCTGCCGCGACCCGTTCGTACCAGCGCCGACGGATGGCCTCATCCTGCCACTGCAGGGATTCCACAAATCCGAAGTGTGATCGGTAGAGGTGGGCTACATTCGAATCCGCGGCCGCCAGGTCGATGAGCAAACGCGCAAAGGTTTCCACGCTGACGCCTGCGCCACCGGACTCGACCGGTACCCGCAGGGCCCCAAACCCTGCCTCATCCAGCCATGCGACCTGTTCGAACGGCAGGATGCGTTCGAGGTCGCGCAAGCGGGATCCGTCGGCAATCCGCGAAAAGAGGTCGGCAAATCGCGCGTGCTGGGTCGCATAATCGGCGGCAACAATTTCTGATGCCTTCAAAGTAATGGTCATGCTGGATGCCTTTCAGGAACGTGCTGTGGCCGCGGAGCGATTTTCATTGGCTGCCGAGAATTGGGCGAAGGCTCCGCGGAAAGCGGCTGCCGGGTGTGAGGCCTCGAGCGTCGCTTGTCGCCCAAAAACCTTCTCGCGCAAGGTGCCTGGCGCATATTCGGTTTGGGCGAGGCCGCGGGCTCGCAATTCGGGCACCACACCCTCGATGAAATCCGTGTAGGAGCCAGGCAGAATCTGGTTGATGATGTTGATGCCGTCGGTTCCGGCGTCCTGCCACAGTTCGAGCTGATCAACGATTTGTTCAGGGGTCCCGGAAATCTGCATGGATTTTGCTCGGTACCGTGCGAGATCGGCAATCGTGGGATTGCCGCCGGGAACCGAGGCACGGATCGATTCGAGAACTCCTTTGCCTCCTTCGGTGTCGATTTCGCCCAGTCGCGTGTCCAGTGGCCTGCCGCCAAGGTCTATGCCAAGCCCACCGCCAATGTGCGCTACCACGGCATCCAGGTCGAGGTACTCGTCGTATTCAGCCTGCTTGCGAGCCACTTCTGTCTCCGTGCTGCCCACTACAAAGGAGAGCCCGGCAAAGATCTTTACGTCTGAGGCCTCGCGGCCAGCGTCGACTGCCAGCTTGCGAATGGCTTCGGAGTTCTTGCGAACGTTCTCGGGGTTTGGCGCGAATAGGAATGTTGCTTCGGCGTTTGCGGCCGCGAACGCCCTGCCGCGCGGAGAACTTCCAGCTTGAAACAGGAAGGGCGTGCGCTGCGGGCTAGGCGAGGACAAATGGGGGCCGTCGATGGAGTAGCGCTCCCCTCGGTGGTAGATCTTGTTCACCAATGCCGGGTCTGCGTGGATTCCTGCAAGCTTGTCGGCCAGCAGTGCTCCGTCTTCCCACGAACCTTCCCAAAGCTTGAACGCGGCTTCAACATATTCGTCCGCCCAGTCGTAGCGGTCCGCGTGTTTGGTTAGCCCGTCAGCCCCGAAATTGCGGTGCGAATTCTCCAGCACGCTGGTGACGATGTTCCAGGCGACGCGCCCGTTGCTCAGGTGATCGAGCGTTGAGAGCTGCCTTGCCAGCTGGAACGGATCGGATTGGATTACCGAGGATGTGAAGGCAAGGCCGATCTCATCGGTAACCCCCGCCAATGCCGAAGCGAGCACGAGCGGATCGTTGGATGGCACCTGGAGCCCGCGTTTGATGTGCGATGCCCAGCCACCGTCGTGGTCTCCGTACAGACCAACCACATCCGCGAGGAAGATTGCATCGAACTTCGCGGCTTCCAAGTCCTTTGCCAGATCGACCCAAAGCTTGAGTTCATTGAAACGATGCTGCTGAGCCTGAGGGTGACGCCACTGGCCACCGAGGATGTGGCTGGTGGTGTTCATCAGGAAAGCGCTCAAAAGCAGGCGTGGCCGCCGAGAAGTACTCATGACAGGGGTGTCTCCAAACGAAGCAGGTCGGTGAGGGAAGGGCGATGTTTACTGGCGTTTGTCCATGCGGGCCGCGATGCGGGTACCGGAGATCTGGACAATTTGGACCATCAGAATCATCAGGACGATGGCGACGATCATCATTCCGGTTTCATAGCGGTAGTAGCCGTAGCGAATGGCGAAGTCACCGATACCGCCGCCGCCGACCAAACCAGCCATTGCCGAATAACTGATGAAGCTCACGGTCATGATGGTGATCGACCCAATGAGCGCGGGCTTTCCTTCAACGAGCAAGACGTCACGGACAATCTGGCCGCGGGTTGCGCCCATGGCCCGCGCGGCTTCAACGACGCCGCTGCCGAGCTGCGTGAGGTTCTGTTCGACGAATCGAGCAAAGTAGGGAATCGCGTTGATTGTCAGCGGGACAATTACGGCTGCCGTTCCGATGGTTGTGCCTACGACAAACCTTGTGAAAGGAATAATCGCAATCAACAGGATGAGGAATGGGAACGAGCGCATGGTGTTGACGAATCCATCAACAATCCGATGAAGCTTCGGCCGGGGACGGAGTCCTTGTGGAGCCATCGAATATAGCCAAATACCCAACGGGGTTCCCACCAGGATGGCGATCGGAATGGAGACCACGAGCATGGCCAAGGTCTGGCCAATTGCGGCTGCAATTTCGGGCCAAAGTTCAATAACACGGTTGAGGTCGAAGGCCGCGGCACCGCTGCCATTCGTCGTGGATGTCAGAACGCTGACGGCTCCGGCTAGCTTAGACAAGGGAAGCCTCCTTCGAAGGGGTATCGGCTGCTGCGGAATCGACGTTGCGCACCGGGCGCTTGCGGTCCAGGGAGATGTCATCCGAGATGAGGTACCGGCCGATGGCGGTCGCTGGCGTAAACGCGGAATCCTCAAGCGCGGAGATATCGAATTGCTCCACGACCCGGCCGTCTTCCATGACTGCAACGTTGTCGGCGATTGCTTTGACGACATTCATTTCGTGCGTCACGATCACAGTGGTGATTCCCAGCTGGGCGTTGATGTCCGAGAGGTACTGCAGCACCGAAGCCGTAGTCCGCGGATCGACTGCCGAAGTCGGCTCGTCGCAAAGCAGCACCTTGGGCTCGGTCGCCAGCGCGCGGGCGATGGCGACGCGTTGTTTCTGGCCCCCTGACAACTGACCCGGATACGACTTGGACTTGTCGGCCAGGTCAACGATCGCCAAGGCTTCATGGGCTCGGCGACGTCGTTCCTTCTTCGCCACGCCCGCGAACTTCAAGCTGAGCTCAACATTTTCCACGGCGTTGCGGTTGTTCAGGAGATTGAAGTGCTGGAAGATCATCCCGATATGGTGCCGCGCCTTGCGCAGTTCCTCGTCGCCCAGTGATGTTAGGTCCGTTCCGTCAACCACGACGCGACCGCTCGTTGGGCGCTCCAGGAGGTTGATGTTGCGAAGCAACGTTGATTTGCCGGCGCCGGAGAACCCAATGATTCCCTGTATCGAGCCTCGCGGAATCTCCAGCGAGACTTTGTCCACCGCAGTGAAGGGTGCCTCCGCCGGAGGGAAAACGGTTGACACGTCCTGAATGCTGATCATGCCCTACTCCTCTCGGTTCACCCGAGGAACGCCGCGACATGGCTAATCAGTCGAATACCTGCTGAGGACAAAACAGTATTCGGCGGACCGCGCAGAGTTTGGCTATCTCCATCGGTCCTGGCGGTAGCACCGGATCCCAATGACGGGAGTGGTTGCTGCGGCGTCAACGAGCCAGGTCTCTCAGCCGCTCTGGATGGTGTGTGTTCGCATTGGTTGGATATCAACCTCGAACAATTCAAGTGTGTCGCAGGATCTTCGATATGACCAACGGAAAGACCCTCCGCGCGAAACAAATCGACGTAGAGAACGGATTTGGGGCAGGATTCGCTTCACGAAGCGTCACAAGTCAGAACATGAAGCGGAAAACATCCCGGGCTTGCCGCACCGTGGCGTCATGTTGATAATGCGTCGAAAACCTCTTCGTCACGCATGTGGCCGCCACAACGTAATGCGTGCCGGCAACCTCCAAGCGCGCAATCGTGGCCGGGCTACGTCACTTCGCGGGCGGCCCTGCCGCTTAAACGGATCGGGCGGTGGCGAACCGGTAGTTCGCCGCGCGGTGGGTGTCCTTGACGCGGTCGCCCTCGCCGAACAGCTTGTGGCGCAGCGAGCCTTCGGTGTATTCGGTCTTGTAGGCGCCGCGGGCCTGCAGCTCGGGAACGACGTACTCGACAATGTCCTCGAAGGTTGCCGGGGTGACGGCGTAGGCCAGGTTGAAGCCGTCGACGTCGGTGTAGTCCACCCAGTCGATGAGCTTCTCGGCAACCTCGGCACCGGAGCCGACGGTGATCGGGCCGAAGCCGCCCACGCCGACCCACTCGGCCAGCTGGCGGATGGTCCACGGGTTGCCGGAATCTCCGCTGGCCTTCTGGAAGGTCTCCACCGAAGACTGGATGGCGTTGGACTTCACGTTCTCGCCGATGACGTCGTCCGGTCCGTATTCGGAGAGGTCCACGCCCATCCAGCCGGAGATCAGCACCTGGGCGCCCTCGATGTCCGCGTAGGACTTGTAGTCCTCGTACTTGGCCTGGGCCAGCTCGGAGGTCTTGTCGGTGATGATGGTCTGCATCGCGAAGATCTTGATGTCGTGGCGGTCGCGGCCTGCGGCTTCGGCGGCGTCGCGGATCTTGGTGACGGTGGCCTTGAGCATCTCGCGGGTCGGGCTGGTGACGAAGACCGACTCGGCGTTGGAGGCGGCGAACTTGATGCCGCGCGATGAAGCACCCGCCTGGTAGATCACCGGGGTGCGCTGGGGGGACGGCTCGGTGATGGCGATGCCCGGGACCTTGAAGTACTTGCCTTCGTGGTTGATCGGGTGGACCTTGGACGGGTCGGTGTAGACGCCGGTTTCCTTGTTGTTCTGCACGGCGTCGTCTTCCCACGAGCCTTCGAGCAGCTTGTAGACGACCTCGAGGTACTCGTCGGCGTGGTTGTAGCGCTCGTCGTGTTCCATCTGGTCTTCCTGGCCCATGTTGCGGGCGGCGGACGGCAGGTAGCCGGTGACGACGTTCCAGCCCACGCGGCCGTTGGTCAGGTGGTCCAGGGTGGCCAGGCGGCGGGCGAAGGCGTACGGGTGCTCATAGGCGGTGCCCGCGGTGACGCCGAAGCCGAGGTTCTCGGTGACCGCGGCCATGGCCGAGACCAGCATCATCGGGTCGTTGACCGGGGCCTGCGCGCCGGTGCGCAGCGGGGTTTCGTTGGTGCCCTTGTAGACGTCGTAGGTGCCCAGCACGTCGGCGAGGAACAGTCCGTCGAACTTGCCCTTTTCCAGCACCTTGGCCAGGTGCGTCCAGTACCCCAGGGTCTTGTACGTCGAGGCCTTGTCGTCCGGGTGGCGCCACAGGCCCGGCGACTGGTGCACCACGCAGTTCATGTCGAAGGCGTTGAAGAGGATCTGGCGTGGGGCGGGAGTCGTGCTCATGTTTGTCCTTCGCGAGGTGTTGGGTTTTTGTGGATCCGGCGTTGCGCGGATCAAGTCGTTCGTTTGGGGCAGCGGGCGGCGTTCTAGGGAACGCCGGTTACCTTGGTTGCGCCCACGTCGCCGATGGCGTTCAGCTGCTGGGGTGCCGTCCCGTTGACCTCGTAGTCGCCGATGATGCGCGACTTGTAGATCGCCGGGTTGTGCGTGGCCACGGTGCGGGCGTTGCGCCAGTGCCGGTCCAGGTTGCAGCCCTTGGCTGTCGCCGAGGCGCCCAGCCCGTCAAAGAGCTTGGTCGCCGCGGAGAGCACCAGTGGCTGGACGACGGCCTGCGCCCGGTCCGCGGCGAGTTCACACACCGCAAACCTCTCGGCCTGGCTGAGCGATGCATCGGCCAGCGCGATCTCGATCTCCGCCACGGCGGCCAGGACGATGGAATCGACCGCGAATGCGGTGCCCGAGATCTCGCCCACCAACTGCAGCACCTGGGGCTCTTCGCGCACCGGAACACCGGTCCCGGTACTGAAGGACCGGGTGCGGGCCTGGACCGACGAGCGGACATCATTGAGCACGGCGCGCGTGATTCCGGCCTGGACCCCGAGCAGCACGAGCTGGAAGATGGCGGATTCCGGGTCGTTGACCTGCTGCTCGTCGGGAAGGATCGTGTCCACCGGGACGTTCTCGAACGTGGTCGAGCCGGTGCCGGTGAGCTGCTGCCCGAATCCGTCCCAGTCGTCGAAGATCTTGACCCCGGAATGCTGGGTGGAGACCACGGCGATCTGCCGGCCTGCGCGTGCGGGGTGGGCCACGGCGACGGCGACCCAGTCCGCGTAGATGGTGCCGGTGCAATAGTATTTCTCGCCATTGAGGATCCAGCGCTCGCCCTGCTTGGCAATGGTGGTGTTGAGGGTGCCCAGCCGGTTTCCGCCGCGTTCGGTGTAGGCATTGCCGACGATCTGCCCGGCAACAATGCGCTCGACCCAGCGGTGCCGCAACGCATCGTCCTGAAGCAGCAACACGGATTCAACGAAGCCGATGTGCGAGCGCCAGAGGTGCGCCACCTGGGAATCGGCCTCGGCCAGCTCAATGAGCAGGCGGAACAAGTCGGACACGCTGGCCCCGTAGCCGCCCTCGGCCACCGGGATGCGCAGGGCCCCGAACCGCACCCGGTTCAGCCAGCCGACCGGCTCGAAGGGCAGGGTCCGGTTGGCGTCGCGCTCGCTGGCCCCGGCGGCAATCTTGGCGAAGACCGGGCGGAAGATCTCGGCCAGCTCGTCATAGTGACCGTTCAGGGGAACGCCCGGAGTGAGCTTGAGCAGGTGCCGGGCGGGGGTGTCCCCGGTAAAGGCGTCGAGGTTGACGGCGCCGAAGATATTGGGGTCCGCTTCGACATCGTGTGTATTGGCAAAGGAATCGACAGGCATGAATTATCTCCATCGGTCCTGGCGTGAGCACCTACCGCCCAATTAAGGGGAGGGGTTGCTGCGGCGTCATGGAGCCAGATCTCTCGGCCGCTCTGGATGGTTGTTGGTCATATTTCTACACGCCCCGGCGAGGCAGTGACAACCCGGTTCGTCACAATTGAAGCCCGCAACACGGGCCGGATGGCCGTGCCGGACCTTGCCGTGCCCACGGGAAAGACCGGGCTCGCGGCATTCTTCGGACCATTCATTCGATGCGATTCCCGAGGTGCGACGCGCCCGCCTTTACGGCCACCCCGCCATACAACCATTGGGACAATGGCGTAACTACGTGGCGCCATCCGGGCACCGCCGCGGCCGGGCGCGCCTGCGGCAGCTCGAAATCCCCTCGGCATTTCGATTCGAAATTTCTCGTCACACGCGAAGATTCTTTGATTGCCAATCCAAGAGAACCATCCCATCGAACGTTCCGTCACATTACGGCGGGTTTGCTCCTGTGACAAGCAATCGACTTTGATGGATGGAACAACCCATCCCGAGCGGCCGAGAGATCTGGCTCTGTAACGCCGCAGCAACCACCGCTTAGCGGTGAAGTGCTAACGCCAGAACCGATGGAGAACAAAATGCCTGAAACCCTTTTGCCCGCGCTCCCTGCCGTTGCCGAGGAAAACTCGTGGAGCGAGGACGAGCGCCTCGCGTTCTGGGATGCCGCGGCGCGTCGCCTGAGCTGGTCCGACCAGTGGCACACCATCCACAGTAGTACCGGCGTGGACCCGGAGGCCCGGCGCGGCCCCGAGCTGCGCTGGTACGAGGGCGGCAAGCTCAACGCCGCCTACAACTGCGTGGACCGCCATGTGGAGGCCGGACGCGGCGACAAGGTCGCCCTGCACTTCGAGGGCGAGCCCGGTGACAGGACCACCGTCACCTACCAGGACCTGCAGGACCGGGTGTCCAAGGCCGCGAACGCGCTCCTGGGACTGGGCATCGGCAAGGGCGACCGCGTGGTCATCTACCTGCCGGTCCTCGTGGAAACCGTTGTCATCACCCTGGCCTGCGCCCGCATCGGTGCGGTGCACTCGCTGGTCTTCGGCGGCTTCTCCTCCGAGGCGCTGAAGTTCCGCGTCGAGGACACCAAGGCAAAGTTGCTGGTCACCACCGACGGCCAGTTCCGCCGCGGAACCGCGGTCCCTGTCAAGGCGCACGCCGACGAGGCGGTCTCCGGGGACAACTCGATCGAGCATGTCCTGGTCATCAACCGGACCGGGCACACCGACATCGCCTGGACCGAGGGCCGCGACGTGTGGTGGCACGAGACAGTCGACACCGCAAGCGCCAAGCACGTCCCCGAGGCCTTCGACGCCGAGACCCCGCTGTTCATCATGTACACCTCCGGGACCACCGGCCAGCCCAAGGGCCTGGTCCACACCACCGGCGGCTACCTGACCCAGGCGTCGTGGAGCCACGAGTTCCTCTTCTCCAACCCCGACCCGGCCAAGCGCGACTCGGATGTCCACTGGTGCACCGCCGACCTGGCCTGGGTCACCGCGCATACCTACGAGATCTACGGTCCGCTGTCCAACGGCGTCACCCAGGTCATCTACGAGGGCGTGCCCAATGCCCCGAACCCGGGCCGCCACTTCGAGATCATTCAGCGCTACAAGGTCACCAGCTACTACACGGCGCCCACCCTGGTGCGTTCGCTGATGGGCTGGTTCCCCGACGGCGTCCCGGCCGACTACGACCTGTCCTCGATCCGCCTGGCCGGCACGGTCGGCGAGGCGGTCAACCCGGAGGCGTGGCGCTGGCTGCGCAGCCAGGTCGGCCGCGACACCGCCGCCGGCATCCCCATGGTCGACACCTGGTGGCAGTCCGAGACCGGGGCCACCATCCTGTCCCCGCGCCAGGACGACACCGCGTTCAAGCCCGGCTGCGGCACGCGCGCGCTTCCCGGCGTGGGCGTGGACATCGTCGACGATGCCGCGGCCACCGTGGGCGCCAACGTCCAGGGCAACATCGTGCTGACCAAGACCGGGCCTTCCATGGCCCGCACGGTCTGGGGAAACCCCGAGCGCTACTACACCTCCTACTGGGAGAAGTACGCGGCCCAGGGCTGGTTCCTGGCCGGGGACGGCGCGCGCTTCGATGAGGACGGGGACATCTGGATCCTGGGCCGCACGGACGACGTCATCAACATCTCCGGGCACCGCCTCTCCACCATCGAGATCGAATCCGCGCTGGTCACCCACCCGGCGGTCGTCGAGGCCGGGGTCTGCCCGACGTCCGACGCCAAGACCGGCCACGCGGCCACCGCGTTCGTGGTGCCCTTCGACAAGTCCGTGGTCGGCACCGACCTCACGGGCGAGGCGCTGGCGAAGCAGCAGGCCCTGGTCACCGAGCTGCGCAACCACGTGGCAACGCAGATCGGGCCCATCGCCAAGCCGCGCGAAATCGTCTTCGTCCCCGACGTGCCCAAGACGCGCTCGGGCAAGATCATGCGCCGGCTGCTGACCCAGCTGTTCGAGGGCAGCACGCTGGGCGACACCACCAGCCTGCAAAACGAGCCCTGCATCGCCCAGATCAAGGACATCTGCGACGCCTAACGCGCCTGCGTGAAATCTCCGCGTCGGCCATGGCACTTCCATGGCCGACGCGCAGACACCTCCCTCAGCCGCCCGCAACCCCTGGGGCTTCGGGCGGCTCCAAGCAGGCAATGGTTCGGCCGAATCGCGGACGCCTCCCGGCCGTCGGCAGGGCCCACGAAATATTTGGTTCAAACCCCCGGCTATCTTGACTCATTCAAAATGAGCGGGAAAATGTTAACCATGACACATCCGGTTGAACTCGAGCAGGTGCTGCGCGAGGCCTCCATGCGCGTGACGCTCCCGCGGGTCGCCGTGCTTGCGGCGGTCTCCGCCAACCCGCATGCAGATACCGATGCCGTCCTCGATGCCGTGCGCCAAGCGCACCCCGCGGTGTCCCACCAGGCCGTCTACGACTCGTTGAGGCTGCTGACCCACCTTGGCATCGTGCGCAAGATCCAGCCGCACGGGCACAACGCCCGCTATGAGACCCGCGTGGGCGACAACCACCACCACTTGGTGTGCCGCTCCTGCGGCACGGTCCTCGACGTGGATTGCGCGGTGGGCGACGCCCCCTGCCTGCACGCCTCCAACGACCACGGGTTCGCCATCGAAGAGGCCGAGGTCATCTACTGGGGATTATGTCCCCGGTGCCAAAACGCGGACTCCTAGACGATCCGGATCCGTACTCGGCCGAAATCCCCTGCAAGACCAACCAATCCCCCCGAACCAACAAAACACCTCAAGAAGGAAGTCATGTCTGAAGCTACAACCGGCAAGTGCCCCGTATTCCACGGTGGCGGCCGCGCCCACCCCACCAGCGGAAATGCCAACTCCGAGTGGTGGCCGAACAAGCTCAACCTGAAGATCCTGGCGAAGAACACCCAGGTCTCCAACCCGCTGGACGAAGACTTCAGCTACACCGCGGCCTTCAACGCCCTCGACCTGGACGCCGTGAAGGCCGACCTCGCCGAGACCATGACCAAGTCGTACGACTGGTGGCCGGCGGACTTCGGCCACTACGGCCCGTTCTTCGTGCGCATGGCCTGGCACTCGGCCGGCACCTACCGCAGCCACGACGGACGCGGCGGCGGCGGCGCGGGCCAGCAGCGCTTCGCCCCGCTCAACTCCTGGCCGGACAACGTCAACCTGGACAAGGCCCGCCGTCTGCTGTGGCCGGTCAAGAAGAAGTACGGCCAGTCCATCTCCTGGGCCGACCTGATGATCCTGGCCGGCAACGTGGCCATGGAGACCATGGGTTTCAAGACCTTCGGCTTTGCCGGCGGCCGCCCGGACGTCTGGGAAGCCGACGACGACGTGTACTGGGGCCCGGAAAAGGTGTGGCTGGACAGCGAGCGCTACACCGGCGAGCGAGAGCTTGACGCCCCGCTGGCCGCGGTCCAGATGGGCCTGATCTACGTCAACCCGGAAGGGCCCGACGGCGTTGCCGATCCACTGGCCTCGGCCATCGACATCCGCGAAACCTTCCGCCGCATGGGCATGGACGACGAGGAGACCGTCGCGCTGATCGCCGGCGGCCACACCTTCGGCAAGACCCACGGCGCCGACGCCGAGTCCTACAAGGGGACCGATCCGGAAGCATCTTCGCTGGAAATGCAGGGCCTGGGCTGGAAGTCCGGCTTCGGAACCGGCCACGGCGATGACACCATCGGCTCGGGCCTGGAGGTCACCTGGACCTACCACCCGACCCGCTGGGACAACGAGTTCTTCCACATCCTCTTCGCCTACGAGTGGGAGAAGTTCGAGTCCCCGGCCGGCGCCCAGCAGTGGCGCCCGAAGGACGGCGGCGGCGCGGACCTGGTCCCGATGGCCCACAACCCGGCCGCCCGCCGCGAGCCGCGCATGCTCACCAGCGACCTGGCGCTGCGCTTCGACCCTGCCTACGGGCAGATCTCCCGCCGCTTCAAGGACAACCAGGAGCAGTTCGCCGAAGCGTACGCCCGCGCCTGGTTCAAGCTGACCCACCGCGACATGGGCCCCAAGTCCCGCTATCTGGGCAAGGAGGTCCCGGCCGAGGACCTGATCTGGCAGGATCCGCTGCCGGCCGCTCCGGCCGTGACCCTGGGGGAAACGGAAATCGCGGCGCTGAAGGCCCTGATCAACGCGTCGGGCCTGAGCGTCCAGCAGCTCGTTTCCACCGCGTGGAAGGCCGCTGCGACCTTCCGCTCCTCGGACAAGCGCGGCGGCGCCAACGGCGGCCGCATCCGCCTTGAGCCGCAGGCTTCCTGGACCGTGAACCAGCCCGAACAGCTGGCGCCGGTCATCGCCAAGCTCGAGGAAATCGTTGCCGAGTTCAACGCCACCTCATTGGTCAAGACCTCCTTCGCCGACGTGGTGGTGCTGGCGGGCAACGTGGGCATCGAGCAGGCCGCCCTGGCCGCGGGCCAGCAAGTCGCCGTGCCGTTCACCCCGGGCCGCGTGGATGCCACGCAGGAGCAGACCGATCCGGAGCAGTTCGCGTGGCTGGAGCCGGTTGCCGACGCGTTCCGCAACTACGACTCGGGCTTCCTGAAGATGCCGAGCGAGTACCTGCTGATCGACCGCGCGAACCTGTTGGGCCTCTCGGCCCCGGAGATGACCGTGTTGCTCGGCGGCCTGCGCGTGCTGGGCAACAACTGGGACGGCTCGAACCTGGGCGTCTTCACCGACACCCCGGGCGCGCTGACCAACGACTTCTTCGCGAACCTCATGGAGCTGGGCCAGGAATGGACCCCGGACGCCGAGGAGAAGACCTACTCCACCACAAACGGCCGCTGGGTCGGCAGCCGCGTGGACCTGGTCTTCGGCTCGAACTCGGAGCTGCGCGCCCTGGCAGAGGCCTACGCCTCGGACGACGCCAAGGAGAAGTTCGTGCGCGACTTCGCCGCCGCATGGGCCAAGCTCATGGACGCCGACCGCTTCGAACTGAAGAAGTAGTCGAAGTAGTCACCGGCTGAATCGAGTGGGGGGGGGGGTTTTTGCCCCCCCCCCCCCCCGGCGCCCCACCCGGGGGCCCGGGGGGGGGCCCCCGCCCCCCCCCCCCCAACGCCGGCAGTTGCTCGAATTCCGGATGGGTCTTGAATCCGAGGCGGCAGCCGCCGCCGCGCTCACGGCGAACCCCGGCACCCTGCCCGCCCTCGACGCGGCCCTTGAGGCGTTCAGGA
>NZ_JBIXLN010000063.1:0-18147 GCF_045798555.1 Paeniglutamicibacter sp. MACA_103
GGCGGGCGCTTCGGGCACATCGATGGTTCCCTCGATGTACGCGGACGGGTCCGCCAGGCACCGATTGATCCCGACCAGGGTATCCTCGGGCAACTCGTGGACGAGGGTGCGCCGGGCCAGGTCGGCGGCCGCGAGCTGGGCGAAGCCGGTGCTGCGGTGGGCGCGTTCCACCACCTGGGCGAAGTAGGCGGCGTCGACGGGGGAAATGGCGTGCTTGGCGATGCGCGGCCCGAGTTCCTCGAGGGCCAGCGCCAGGGCGGTGTAGGCGCGCAACTCATCGACCGGGGCGTTAGGGTACCTCGGATCCTCGCGGTTGCCCGCGAGCAGGGCGATGGCTGCTGCCGTGGTCATGGTTCAAGGATGCGCCCCCGGCGGCGGCAGCGGCAGGGGGGTGCGCGGGGATGTGGACAACGCGGGAAAAGGCCTTGACAGGCAAGTGCCCACTTGCCTTAATGGTGAGTGTGGAAGAGCTGTTGAAGGCGCTGGCGGACCCGACCCGGGCGGTGATCCTGGACGAACTGGTGGAACGCACCGGGCAGACGCTCTTTGAGATCTGCAACCGGTTGTCCGCGCGGCACGGGATCACCCCGAGCCGGCAGGCGATCTCGCAGCATCTGGCCGTGCTCGAGTCGGCGGGGCTGGTGCGCAGCGAGCGCTCGGGCCGCTACAAGTTCCATTACGTGGATACTGCGCCGTTGCGCCGGATCGCCGAGCGCTGGCCGGAGGCGGCGCGGCCGTCCGCCGTGAATGAAGCCGAAGCCATCGGCGGCACCACCGACCCGGGCGCGCCGCGTGCGGGCACATCGTCATCGTCGAAGGGGAAAATGCCATGAGGATCAATCTTGCAAGCGTGCTGGTGAGCGACCAGGCGCAGGCGCTGGAGTTCTACACGACCAAGCTGGGGTTCGTGAAAAAGACCGAGATCCCGATGGGGGAGTTCTCCTGGCTGACCGTCGTCTCGCCCGAGGAACCCGACGGGGTTGAGCTGGTGCTGGAGCCGGCCAGCCACCCGGCCGTGGGCCCGTTCCGCGATGCGCTGGTGGCCGACGGGATCCCGTTCACCTCGTTCGCGGTCGCCGACGTGCAGGCCGAGTACGAGCGGCTGACGGGACTGGGGGTCGTGTTCACCCAGCCGCCGACCGACATGGGGCCGGTGAGGACCGCGGTGTTCGACGACACCTGCGGGAACCTGATCCAGATCGCCGAGATGACCGAGGCAGCATGAGCGCCACGCCCCGGCCCGCCGCGGACGTGGGCGTCGACCCGGAATTGGTCGGTGCCCTGGTGCGCGCGCAATTCCCGGAGCTGGCCCACCTGGAGCCGGGGTTCGCCGACGACGGCTGGGACAACGTCATCTACCGGCTGGGGCCCGAGCTCGCGGTGCGCCTGCCGCGGCGGGACGTGGCCCATGCGCTGCTGCTCAACGAGGTGCGCTGGCTGCCGTTCCTGGCGCCCCGGCTGCCGTTGCCGGTGCCGGTCCCGCTGCATCGCGGGAAGCCGGGGGAGGGCTACCCGTACCACTGGGTGATCGTGCCCTGGCTTGCCGGCACCAGTGCGGCGGCGGTGCCTGCGGAGGCGCGCGACCACTATGCACCGGCCCTGGCGGCGTTCTTCCGGGCGCTGCACGTGCCGGCCCCTGCCGATGCCCCGCGCAACGCGGTGCGCGGGGTGCCGCTGCGTGACCGGGACGAGGCGGTGCGGGCCCGGCTGCAGGCCGTGGCGAAACCGGAGCGCGGGGCGCTGCTGGCACTCTGGGAAGAGGGGCTTGCCGAGGTGGGGCACACTGGGCCGCGCTTGTGGCTGCACGGGGACCCGCACCCGCACAACATGCTCGTGTATGACGACGCGGACGACGCCGAGCACGGCGGGAAGCCCGAGATGCGCGAGGACGCGGCCCACCCGGCGGCCCGGCTCTGCGCGGTGATCGACTTCGGGGACCTGACCGCGGGGGACCCGGCCAGCGACCTGGCGGTTGCGTGGCTGCATTTCACGCCGCGTGGACGAGCGGAATTCCGCGAACGGCTGGCAGGCAACGGCCTGTATTCACCCGGGACGTGGGTCCGGGCCCGGGCTTGGGCGGCGAACTACGCGGTGTTGATGGCGGGGTTGCCGCCCGGGGACCCGCTGCACGGCGTCGGCGTGCACGGCATCGAACAGTTGCTCGCGGAGAGCTGACGCGGGCCGACGGGCGGGATCCCGCCGGACCGGCCGCGCCATGGGACGAGCCGGTCGTCGCACGCCACGTTGCTTCGTGATGTCCGCAAATTTCGGTTTCGGCGGATTTGCTGGGTAAGGTCAAAAAAGCCGCCGCCGGGGCGCAGGGGTTGATGCGGACCGCAGCGCGGCCCACTGCCCGTGCAAGCGCAGCGCATCGTCCGCGGCGCGGACCAAGGCAGCCTGCGCCCCAGGCGGCCGGAACAGAAGGAAGTGTGCCAGGAATGGAGAAGCCCGAACGGGAGCCGGGATTCGGCCTGCGCAATGGACGCGGACATCGCGGCGATGACCTGCGTCGACTGAACACCGCTGCCGTCATGAAGCACGTCTTCAACCACCCGGCGCTTTCGCGGTCCGAGATTGCCTCCCAGCTGGGCCTCAGTGCAGCCTCGGTCACCAACATCACCTCCGCCTTGCTCGAGGCCGGGTTGCTGCGCGCCATGCCTTCGCTGACCGGTGCCCAGGGGCGGCCGCGCGTGCCCCTGGAAATCGGCAAATCCGCCCTGGTGATGGGCATCCACCTGGGCCCGCGAACCTCGGGCGTGGTGTTGATGGGCCTCGACGGCCTGGAGCAGGCCTCCGTGCTGGTGCCCCACGCGGGCATGGGCCCGGCGGAGTCGATCGAGCTGGTCGTCGCCGCGGCGCGGGCCCTGGTGGACACACATGCGCAGGAGCGGCCATTGCTGGGAACCGGCATCGCCACCGGCGGCATCGTGGACCGGCACGCCGCGGTGATCATCGAAAACCCGGGGGCGGGATGGCGCAACGTGCACGTGATGGACCTGCTGCGCGGACGACTGCCCGGCCCGGTGATCCTGGACAACAACGCGCGCGCCGCAGCCCAGTCGGAATTGCTGTACGGCCACGGGCAGCAAAGCAACGACTTCGTCCTGATGGTCATCACCGCGGACATCGGTTCGGTGATGGTCGACGACGGCCGGATCCGTGCGGGATTCAGCCAGACTGCGGGGCAGATCGCCCACCTGCGGGTCAGCAACCGGCCGGTTCCCTGTCCCTGCGGCAAGACCGGGTGCCTGGCGGTGATGGGTTCCGACGATGCCGTGACAGTGGAGGCCCGGCGCCAGGGGCTTGGACAGGTGCAGCACATCGAGCACGTGCTGGCGCTGGCCCTGGCCGGCGACGAGGTGGCCATCGGGGTCCTTGAGCAGCGCAACCGCTATGTGGGCCGGGCCGCTAGCCAGCTCATCGACATCCACGACCCCGAGCTCCTGGTGGTTGCCGGCACCCCGGCCGAAACGCCCGCGGTCTTCGCCTCGCTGGTTGCCGAGGTGGCCCGGACCGCGCACGCGGGGGCGGGCGCCGCGGGGCGCGTCGTGCTGTCCTCGGACCACATCTTCTCCCTCTCGCTCTTTGCCGCCTCGACGATGGTCGATGCGATCCTCGCCGACCCGCTGGGCAGCGTGGCTCCCGAGGGCCTGCTCACGACCTAGTCATCTTCGGGTTTTCACCCACCGGGGGGAAAGTGCGAAGCGCACGGGCGGGAACCTCCCGATCCCCGCGCGGGTCCCTGGGGCGTGATGACCGAGCGCTGGAGCTCTCCGATTGGTTGACACATCCTGCTTCGTCTGGTTTATTTTAGAGCGTGAAATAAGTGGTGAGGCTAATCACACCACGTGGTTGCCTGGCTAACATCGCCACGCGCGGTGGGGTAACACGGGTCATTCGTACACGAGGAGCATCATGTCGAAAAAGAAGATGATTGCCGTAGCAGCGGCGTCCGCAGCATTCATGCTGGCTGCGAGCGGTTGTTCGGTGGGAGCCGAAGCCGGGGGAGGCGCGGGCGGGGACAAGCGGCTCTCGTTCCAGCTCGCCGAGCCAACGTCGCTGGTTCCGCACGAGTCCCCTGGAAGCCAGGTCGCCATGGCGACCTGCGCAAACCTCATGGAGGTCAACGTCGAGACACAGGAGCTGGAGCCGCTGGCCGCCAAGTCCGTCACGAGCGATGACGCCATCACCTGGAAGATCGCGCTGCAGGAAGGCTGGACCTTCCAGGACGGCTCGCCGGTGATCGCCGATTCGTTCGCCAAGGCCTGGGCCAAGACCGCCACGGGCTCCAACGCCTGGCAGGGCAACGGGAGTTTCATTTCCTTCGCGGGCTACAAGGAACTGAACCCCACCGACGGTTCCAAGCCGAAGGCCAAGACGCTTTCGGGCGTGAAGGTTCTCGACGAGAACAACCTCGAGGTCACCCTCAACGCGGCCAACGCGGATTTCCCGAAGGTGCTTTCCACTTCGCCTCTGTGCCCGCTGCCGGAGGCCGCCTTCAGCGATCCGAAGGCCTACGAGGAGAACCCGGTCTCCAACGGCCCGTACAAGTTCGTCTCCTGGAACCACAACCAGGAAGTCGTCCTGGAAAAGTGGGACGGCTTCAAGGGTGCCGCCGGCTTCTCCGGCGGAGCCGACAAACTTGTCGGCCAGATCTACACCGCCGTCGACGCCGCCTACACGGACATGACCGCCAACAACCTGGACATGATCCGCAACGTTCCGGCGACCATGGTCTCGAAGGCCAAGAGCCAGCTCGGCGAGGAATCCCTCTACGAGGTCAAGACCGGTTCCAAGCAGTACACGCTGCAGATCCCCGAGTACGTCAAGGGCCTTCAGGACCCGGACCTGCGCCGCGCCATCTCCATGTCGATCGACCGCGAGGCCATCGCCGCCTCGCTGCTGCAGGGCTACGCGACCGCCTCCGATTCACTGGTCCCGCCGTCGCTGGATTCCTACAAGAAGGGCTCCTGCGGGTCGTGCACCTTTGACGCGGCCGGTGCCAAGGCGCTGCTGAAGAAGGCCGGCGGATTCGACGGCACCTTCATCATCGAGCACAACTCGACCTCCGACGCGCAGCTGGTCCAGGCCATCTCCAAGCAGATCCAGGACAACCTGGGCATCAAGGTCCAGCTCAAGCCGATGCTGGGCACCGAGCTCGAGGCCCGCCGCAACAACCAGAAGCTTGAAGGCGCCGTCTTCGGCCTCTGGGGCTGGTCGTACAAGAGCTCGGACCAGTACCTGAGCCAGTACGAGACCGGGGGAGACGGCAACGTGACCACCGGCTACTCGAACCAGGCCGTGGACAAGCTGCTGCGCGCGGCCCGCGGCGAGCAGGATGAGGCCAAGGCCGCCAGCCTGTACGCACAGGCGGAGGCCGTGGTCATGAAGGACATGCCGGCGATCCCGCTGTTCATCCCGACCGACTTCGGCCTGCGCACCAAGTGCGCCGTGATGAACGATGCCCAGGGCGACCTGCAGTTCTACCGCGCCGGATACGGCTGCTGACCCAGGCACAACACTTGCACGGGTGCCGGAGCGCGCCGGCCGAAAACCGGCACGCTCCGGCACCCGTGCGGATGCGGCCCCACAGGGGTCGCGAAAGGAAGCAGTTGCATGCTTGGCTACACCATACGAAGAATCCTGCAGATGGTCCCGGTGGTCATCGGCGCCACCTTCATCATCTACGCGCTCACGTTCCTGATGCCCGGGGACCCGGTGGCGGCACTGACCGGTTCGCGTCCGCTGCCCGAATCCACCGTCGCGCAGATCCGACTGGCATACCACCTCGATGACCCGTTCCTCATCCAGTACGGCAACTACATGCTGGGCCTGGTCCAGGGCAATTTCGGCATCGACTTCTTCGGCCGCCCCGTGCTGGGCCTGATCCTGGAACGGCTGCCGGTCACCTTCGCCCTGGCGATGACCGCGTGGGCGCTGAAGATGGTCATCGGGCTGGCCATCGGCGTCTACGGCGGTCTGCGCAACGGGCAGGCGGGGGACCACTTTGCCCTCGTCTTCACCGTGATCTTCCTGGGCATCCCCGGTTTCGTGATCGCCCTGGGCGCGCAGACCGTCTTCGGCGTGCAGCTGGGCTGGGTCGACCCGGCCGGCATCCGCGCCGGCTGGCCCCTGGCCTTCATCCTCCCGGCCCTGGTCATGGCCATCGAGGCCTCCGCCGGGCTGGCGCGGCTGACCCGTACCTCCCTGGTCGACGTGCTGCGGGCCGAGTACCTGCGCACCGCGCGGGCCAAGGGCCTCTCCCCGCGCCGGGTCATCTGGGGACACGCTCTGCGCAACGCGATGATCCCGGTGGTCACCTACCTCGGCCTCTCCCTGGCCGGCATGCTGGGAGGCGCGGTGATCATCGAGGCGATCTTCAACATCCCCGGCATCGGGGGCCTGATGGTCGCCGCCATCAACAACAAGGAGGGCACCGTCGTGGTGGGCATCGCCACGATGCTCGTGCTGGTCTACCTCCTTTTCAACCTGTTCGTGGACCTGCTCTACGGCATCATCGACCCGAGGGTGCGGATATGAGCCAGAACACCGAAACCAACCAGGCCCCGGAGTCCGTCGCGGACCCGCTGGCCCCGACCAACCCGATCACCGCCCCGACGGGCGTGGGCGTCCCGGCGCCCGCGTCCTTTGCGCGCCGCAAGCCGGCCGGGAAGACCAGCCGCGGTCCGGTGTGGCTCAAGCCGCGATTCCTGATCTCGGGTTCGATCGTTGCGGTGATGCTGCTGATGGCCGCCTTCCCGCAGCTCTTTGCCGGGTTCGGCTCGGACCCCGGCGCGCATTGCGACATCCTCAAGACCAACCAGGGACCCAGCGCCGAGCACATCTTCGGCGTCGACATCCAGGGCTGCGACTACTACACCAACGTCATCTACGGGGCGCGGGCCTCGATCCTGGTGGGCATCGTGGTCACCGCGATCTCCTTCGTCATCTCCGCGATCCTCGGGTCGCTGGCCGGGTACTTCGGCGGCTGGGTCGACACGATCATTTCCCGCGCCTGCGACATGGCCTTTGGCCTGCCGTTCATCCTGGCCGCGATCGTGGTGCTGCAGCTGTTTAGCCAGCGCACGGGCTGGACGGTGATCTTCGCGCTGGCACTGTTCAGCTGGCCCGGCGGGGTGCGGTTCATGCGCTCCTCGGTGATGGAGGTGCGCAACCGCGAATACGTCCAGGCCTCCAGGCTGCTGGGTGCTTCGAACGGGCGGATCATCGCCAAGCACATCGTCCCGAACTCGCTGACCCCGCTGCTGGTGCTCCAGACCCTGGGCATCGGCGGGGTCATCTCCGCCGAGGCCGGACTGACCTTCATCGGCATCGGGCTCACCCCTCCCTCGGTGTCCTGGGGCCTGCAGCTGGCGGCGGCGCGCGAGTACATCTCCGCAGCCCCGCACCTGCTCGTCTTCCCGGCGATCTTCCTGACCATCACCGTGCTGGGCTTCGTGCTTTTTGGCGAGGCCATGCGCGATGAGTTCGATCCGAAAGGCAAATAAGTGAGCACCACGAACCCGCAAGGCGGAACCGGGGAGCCGGAGGACGTGTTGCTGCGCGTGCGGGACCTTGAGGTCGAATTCAACACCTCCAAGGGCGTCGCCACGGCAGTGAACGGCATGAACTTCGAGGTCAGGCGCGGTGAGGCGCTGGGCATCCTGGGCGAATCCGGGTCCGGCAAGTCCGTGACCGCCCGGGCCATCATGGGCATCTTGGACATGCCCCCGGCGCACATCCCGCGCGGGGAGATCCTGCTGGAGGGCGAGGACCTGCTCACCATTACCCCCAGGCGCCACCGCCAACTGGTCGGGTCCCGGGTCTCGATGGTCTTCCAGGATGCGCTCACCGCGCTGAACCCGGTCCACCCGGTGGGCCGGCAGATCGGCGAGCTTTACCGGGTGCACCGCGGCTACTCCCGGCGGGACGCGAAGGCAGCGGCCATCAAGATGATGGACAAGGTGAAGATCCCCGCCGCCGCCTCCCGCGTCAACGACTACCCGCACCAGTTTTCCGGCGGCATGCGCCAGCGCATCGTGATCGCCATGGCGTTGGCCCTGGACCCGGTGCTGCTGATCGCGGACGAGCCGACCACCGCGCTGGATGTCACCGTCCAGGCGCAGATCCTCGAGCTGCTCAAGGAGCAACAGGAGGAACGGAACATGGGACTGATCCTGATCACCCACGACATTGCCGTGGTCAGGGAGGTCACCGACCAGGTCGCCGTCATGTACGCCGGCCGCATCGTGGAGCACGGGCCCACCGCCGAGGTGCTCTCACGTCCCGGCCACCCGTACTCCCGCGGCCTGGCCGCCTCGATCGCCGGGGAAGAACTCAAGGGCCGCCGGCTGCCGGCGATCCCCGGCACGCCCCCGGACCTGCTGAACCTGCCGGCGGGGTGCAGCTTTGCCAACCGCTGCTCCTTCGGCACCGCGGAATGCCTCACGGCCATCCCCGCACTGGAATCAATCGACGAGGCACGGCACAGCGCCTGCTTCCAGACCCGGGAGGTCCTGGCCCATGCCCACGCCTAGCACCGGCACGCAGACCCTGGCGGGAACCGGGACGACGCCGGCGACCGTCCCGTTGATGGAAATGCGCGCGGTGAAACAGCACTACGCGGTGCACCGCCACCTGCCCATCGGCCCGCGCAAGTTCGTCAAGGCCCTGGACGGCGTCGACCTGAGCGTCAGCGCCGGGGAGACCCTGGGCGTGATCGGGGAGTCGGGCTGCGGCAAGTCCACCCTGGCCAGGGTCATGGCCGGGCTGGAGAAGCCGACGGAGGGCCGGGTGTACTTCCGCGGGCAGGATATCAACGCCCTGCGCGGAGAGGAGCGGCGCGAGATGCGCAGGAACATCCAGTTGGTCTTCCAGGACCCCTACTCGTCGCTGAACCCGCGGATGACGGTGGAACAGCTGGTCGGCGAACCCTTCGAGATCCACCCGGAAGCGGCCCCGCGCTCCGGCCGCAGGGCCAAGATCCGGGAGCTGCTGGAACTGGTCGGGCTGAACCCCAACCACGCCGACCGGTACCCGCACAACTTCTCCGGCGGACAGCAGCAACGCATCGGCATCGCCCGCGGCATCGCGCTGAACCCGAAGATGCTCATCTGCGACGAGCCGGTCTCCGCGCTGGATGTCTCGGTGCGCGCGCAGGTGGTGAACCTGCTCGATGACCTGCAGGGGGAACTGGGGCTGAGCTACCTGTTCATCGCCCACGACCTGCAGATCGTGCGGCACATCGCCGACCGGGTCGCCACCATGTACCTGGGCAGGGTCGTGGAGCTGGGCGGCTACGCCGACGTCTACGAGCGGACCGGGCAGCCCTACACCCGGGCCCTGCTCTCGGCGGCCCCCGAGCTGCGCAGGAACGACGGCACCGACCGGGAGCGGATCGTGCTGCAGGGGGATCCTCCCTCGCCCATCGACCCGCCGGCCGGCTGCAGGTTCCACACCCGCTGCCCGATGGCGCAGGCGATCTGCGCCGAGAAGGAACCCGAGCTCATCCGCATCAGCGACACCCACGTGGCGCGCTGCCACTTCGCCCCGGACGTCTCTGCCGGATAGCGGGGCCCGCCGCCAACGTCCTTCCGCGCCTCCCAACGCGCAAGGCACCCCATTTTTTAGTCACTAAGGAGTAAATTCGTGGATCTCAAAGTAGGTGTCGTCGGCTTCGGCCTGCGCTCCGGCCTGTACAAGCACGCCCACCGCCCCGGCGAGGGCTCGGTGGTGGCCATGGTGTGCGACACCTCCGAACGCGGCCGAGCCGACGCGGCGGCCAGGCTGCCCGAAGCCGCCATCACCGCGGACCTGGAGGAGCTGCTGGGCGCGGGCCTGGACGCCGTGCTGGTGCTGACCCCGGACAACCAGCACGCGGCCGTCGCCCGGCGCACGCTGGAGGCAGGCATCCCGACGTTCTGCGAAAAGCCGCTGGATGTCACCCTGGAGGCCGTCGACGGGCTGCTGGAAACGGCCTTCCGCACCGGGACCCGGCTCTACGTCGGGCACAACATGCGCCACATGCCGGTGGTCCGCCAGATGCGCGAGATCATCGAATCCGGTGCCATCGGCGCGGTCAAGGCCGTCTGGTGCCGCCACTTCGTGGGCAACGGCGGGGACTACTACTTCAAGGACTGGCACGCCGAGCGGAAGAACACCACCAGCCTGCTGCTGCAAAAGGGCGCCCACGACATCGACGTGATCCACTGGCTCGCCGGCGGCTACACGCAGTCCGTGTCCGCGGTCGGGGACCTCGCGGTCTACGGGGAGATCGAATCGCGCCGCGACAACAAGGACCGCCGCATGGGCGACTGGTTCTCGCTGGAAAACTGGCCGCCGACCGAACAGACGGACCTGAACCCCGTCATCGACGTGGAGGACATCTCCATGATGCAGATGAAGCTGGACAACGGCGTGCTGGCCTCCTACCAGCAATGCCACTTCACCCCCGACTACTGGAGGAACTACACCGTGATCGGGACCGCCGGCCGGCTGGAGAACTTCGGCGACGATGCGGGCAACACCATCAAGGTGTGGAACACCCGCAGCCAGGACGGCTACGTGGCGGCGGACCTCGAGGTGGAGATCGAGGCGGCCGCTGGCGGCCACGGCGGCGCCGACCCGCGCCTGATCGCGGAGTTCCTGCGCTTTGCCGCGCAGGGCGGTGCGACCGAGACCTCGCCGGTGGCCGCCCGGGCCGCGGTTGCCGCGGGCGTGCTGGCCACCGAGTCGCTGCGCACGGACGGATCGGCCAGGCAGGTCCCGGCGCTCAGCGGGGAGTTGCTGGCCTACTTCGCGGCCAACCAGGAGCGCGTCAACGCCTAGCGCGGCCACTGCCGGCTTCTTGAGGGCAGTGCACATCCGACGGGGTTTTCGCGGGGGATGTGTGCTCCTTTTGGCGTCGCCCGGTGGTGGCCGCACGGCTAGGTGCTCAATCGCCGCTGAGTTCGGCCATCGCCTGGGCCATGGCGGCGGCCACCAGCTGCACGCTGCGCCGGTGCATGGATTCGGGCCGCGCCAGCAGGTCGATGCGCCGCCGGTTGGCGATGCCACGAAGGGGGCGGAGAACCACGGAGGCGCCCAACGCCGATCCGGCGGTGTAGCGCGGGATGATGCCCAGCACGTCACCGGAGGCAACCAGCGCGGCAACGGTGGCGTAGTCGTTGATGCGGTGGATGACCCGCGGCGCATCGCCGGAAACCGCGCTGATGGCCTGAAGCACGTCGGCCGGGGAGTAGCCCTCGCGGCTGATGACCCAGCGCTCGCCGGAGAGGTCTTCCGGGAACAGGGTGTCCCTGGCCGCGAGCCGGTGGTTGGCCGGCAGCGCGATGTCCAGCGGTTCGTGGGCCAGCGCGGAGATAACCACCTTGTCCGCCGGCCAGGGCGGGGAGTAGTCCATGCGGTGGGCCAGCACCAGGTCGTAGCGGGCGGTCAGCGCCGGGAAGTCCTGCTGGGCGACGTCCTCGTCGAAGAACTGCGGCACCGGGGCGCCGGGGGCATCGAGCTTGGCCAGCAGCGGCCCGAAGAGCGCCTGGCCCACGGAGTGGAACCCGGCCACCGTCACCGGTGCGGCGGGGCTCTCCTGGAACTCGCCGATCGCCGCCCGTGCGGCCGCCAACGAGGAAATCACCGAGGCCCCCGCGGCTGCCAGCACCTCCCCGGCCTCGGTCAGCACCAGGTTCCGGCCCTCCTTGCGGGTCAGCGGCACGTGGATGTTGCGCTGGAGCAGGGCGAGCTGCTGGGAGACGGCCGAGGGGGTGACATACAGGGCGCTGGCCACGGCCTTGACGGAGCCGAGGTCGCCGAGTTCGCGCAGGATCTGCAGCTGGTGGACTTCCATGTAGCTAATCCTAAATCGTTGATTGAGAAACCTGCGTATCTTCTAAGGTATCCACGGCGGGTGCGAGGTGCCAGACTGGAGTCGAATCGTCCGGGACCGCTCGGATCGGCGCACGTGAGGAAACACCGATGAAGGCACTGTACAAGTCCGGACCCCATGCCGGATTCGAGCTCGTGGACCGTCCCGAACCCGTCGCCGGGTTCCACGACGTGAAGATCCGCGTGATGACCGCCGGGATCTGCGGCACCGACCTGCACATCCAGGCGTACGACGACGCCGCGAAGGCCATGATCAAGGCGCCGATGATCCCGGGACACGAGTTCTACGGCGAGGTCGTGGAGGTCGGGTCCGACGTCCATACCGTGAAGGTCGGGGACCGGGTCTCCGGCGAGGGCCACGTGGTCTGCGGCATGTGCCGCAACTGCCGTGCCGGCCGCCGCCAGATGTGCATCAACACCGTCTCGGTGGGCGTGCAGCGTGACGGCGCCTTCGCCGAGTACGTCGTCATCCCCGAGGCCAACGTCTGGGTGCACCGCGACGAGTCGATCACCCCGGAACTCGGGGCGATCTTCGACCCGTTCGGCAACGCGGTGCACACCGCGCTGTCCTTCCCGCTGGTCGGCGAGGACGTGTTGATCACCGGAGCCGGGCCCATCGGGCTGATGGCCGTCGCCGTCGCCCGCCACGCCGGGGCCCGCAAGATCGCCATCACCGACGTGTCGCCGAACCGCCTGGAACTGGCCCGCGGCATGGGCGCCGACCTGGCCATCGATGTGTCCAAGACCCGCATCAAGGACGCCCAGCGCGAGCTCGGGATGGTCGAGGGCTTCGACTTCGGCATGGAGATGTCCGGGCACCCCACGGCACTGCCGGAGATGATCGAGAACATGAACCACGGCGGGCACATCTCGATGCTGGGCCTGCCCTCGAGCTCCATCGACATCGACTGGGGCAAGGTCGTCACCCACATGCTCACGCTCAAGGGCATCTACGGCCGCGAGATGTTCGAGACCTGGTACGCCATGAGCGCCATGCTGACCTCCAATCCGGTGCTGCGCGAGCGCATCTCCTCGGTGGTCACCGACTACCTGCCGGCCACGGACTGGGAGGCAGGCTTCGACGCCGCCCGCTCGGGCCACGGCGGCAAGGTCGTCCTGGACTGGACCGTCTTCTAAACTTCCCCAAGCCTCTTCCCCCTTTCCCGCGACTCCAGGAGAAGCACATGTACACCACCATGAAAGACGAGCTGGCAGCCGAACTGGCACAGCTGCGCACCGACGGCCTGTTCAAGTCCGAACGCCACATCGACTCGGCCCAGTCCGCCCGCATCGAAGCCGGCGAGCTCGGCGCCGCGGCCAAGAAAGTCGTGAACTTCTGCGCCAACAACTACCTCGGCCTGGCCGACGATGAGCGCATCATCCAGGCCGCCAAGGACGCCATGGACACCCGCGGCTTCGGCATGGCCAGCGTCCGCTTCATCTGCGGCACCCAGGACCTGCACCTGGAACTGGAGGCCGAGGTCTCCAAGTTCCTGGGCACCGAGGACACCATCTTGTTCGGCAGCTGCTTCGACGCCAACGGGGGCGTCTTCGAGTCGCTCTTCGGCCCGGGCGACGCCATCATCTCCGATGCGCTGAACCACGCCTCGATCATCGACGGCATCCGCCTGTCCAAGGCCGCGCGCTTCCGCTACGCGAACCAGGACATGGCGGACCTGGAGACCCAGCTGCAGGCAGCCGCGGCGCTGAACGACGGGGCGGGCGCCCGCCGCACCATCATCGTCACCGACGGCGTCTTCTCCATGGACGGCTACCTTGCACCGCTGGCCGCGATCTGCGACCTGGCTGACAAGTACGGCGCGCTGGTCATGGTCGATGACTCCCACGCGGTGGGCTTCATGGGCGCCACCGGCGCCGGGACCCCGGAGCACGCCGGCGTCTCGGACCGCGTGGACATCTACACCGGAACCTTCGGCAAGGCCCTGGGCGGCGCCTCGGGCGGCTACGTCTCGGGCCGCGGGGAGATCGTGGCGATGCTGCGCCAGAAGGCCCGCCCGTACCTGTTCTCCAACTCGCTGGCCCCGGCCATCGTCGCCGCGACGCTCAAGGCGCTGGAACTGGTCGAGGGTTCGGGGGAGCTGCGCGAGAAGCTCTTCGCCAACGCGGCGCTCTTCCGCCGCCGGATGACCGAGGAGGGCTTCGACCTGCTTGAGGGCGAGCACGCCATCATCCCGGTGATGTTCGGTGATGCCGTCAAGGCTGCGGAGGTCGCGGGCAAGATGTTGGAGCACGGCGTCTTCGTCACCGCCTTCAGCTTCCCGGTGGTGCCCAAGGGGGCGGCGCGCATCCGCGTGCAGCTGTCGGCCGCGCACTCGGCAGAGGACATCGAGGCCTGCGTGCAGGCCTTCGTCGCCAGCCGCTAAACGTCAACAAAAGGATCGCCTGCACTTCCCGACATTGGGGGAGTACAGGCGATCCTGGGTTAAGTAGGCGCGATCGAACCGCGAACACTATTTGATTGACTAGCCCTTGCCGAGCGTCGATCCCGCCTTGGACTTGGCGGACTTGCTCGAAGAATCCGAGGCAAGTTTGGCTCCAGCCTTAGAAAGCGCAGCCTTTGACGGCTTGGACGATTTACCCATGTTTCACCGCCTCTCCGGGGTTTCCTGCCGCTGGTGCAGATATGGCACACCTTATGGGACGGTGCCGACTCTTTGCGGTTGGAAGCCCGGACCGATCAATTAACGGATGGCACGGTGAAACTGCTGAGGACCTTATGAATGCCAATTGGAATCCATTCACAACATGGACAGCAGGACTTGGAATGCAAGCGGTGCCTGCATTCCAAATCCTGCTAGAAGATACCGCTAAAACTATGGCCGGGCTTCTTCGTAACTACTCAGAGAAGTCACCCTAGACCGCCGAAACGATCCAGATCACCAAGGCAATGGCCACAAGAACGCCCACGATTGTCCAAACGAGATTGCTTCCGCGCATCTGCTTGATTCCGTTCTCTTCGTTGTTACTTCTCACTACGGTTGTAGGAGAAGGTCTTTAATATCAGAGGTACCCGGGATACCTCCACAACAGTTCAGATCAGCTCGACCAGCCTGTCAAGCCCCCGGGGAACATGGGTTTTCAGGCGGCCCAGCGCATCGTTCACCTGAGCAGACCTGCCGTCCTCGGGCGGGACCCTCGACGGGTTGAGCGCCACGGAATCGGCCCAGGCCTTGATGTCGGGCTCGGAGCCGAACGACATCGCCGCGCGGGTGCCCAACACCTGCATCTTCGCCCACGACGCCAGCGTGTTCGGATACGGCGTCGGCGGACACAGCCGGTTCTTTTCCATGTCGTCGTCGCGGGTCGCCTCCACGTACCCTGCCAGTGCCGCCCCGAAGCACGGGAACCCGGCCCGGATCGGTTGCAACGTGATCTCCTTCGGACCCCAGATGGGGGTGGTAGGCGGGTAGCGCAGGCCCGAGGCCGCACAGTGCACGACGAGCGCGTCCCTTGCTATCGGGACCGATCCTTCATTGAGGATGATGCGCCCGCGCTCCACCAGCCGGATATGCCCCAGCCGCACCACGTGCTCGATCGTGCGCAATTTCTCCAGCTCCCAGTGCGCCAGCGTCGGCGTCTTGGCCATCGTCGGGGTGACCGAGGGGTCGATGCGGAGCATGACGCCGGCATCTTCCAGCCGAAGGAACAGGTCCTCCAGCGATGTCGCGGCCGCCGCCGCCTCCATGGTGTCGGCTGCCATGCCGAGGAACACCGCCGGGTCCGGTTGGACCACCGCCCGGTTGAGCATCCAGGGATCGCGCGGTCGCACCCAGCAGATCGCTGCCTCATCCACGCCATGGGCCAGCAACCAGATGCAGGCATCGGTAGCCGTCTTGCCCGATCCCACGATCACATACTGGCTCGGAGCATCCACGATGTGGGCGAGGTTGTTGACCGGGACCACCCGGACTCCGTCCTCGACGCCGAAGTGCGGCGGAGTGACGGAGGGGATGTCGGGTGCGAGGTAGCGTGCGTCGACGATCCGACACGTCGGCGGCACCTCGAACCGCCGGCCGGAGATATGCGAGACGATCTGCCGCTCGGCAACGTATTCGCAGTTGTTGAAGAACTCGACCTTTCCCGAACCCACCATCCGGTCGGTCACGATGTGGGCGTAGTAGGCGCAGATTTCGGAGACGTCGGCACGCTCGTGGAGGCCGGCCTCCGGACCGTGCTGCTGCACCCGGGAATCGCCCAGCAGCGTTGAGGCGACACCATAAAATGCGGAAGCCTGATGCAAGCGGGCAAAGGGATAGGCATCGAGCCAATGTCCTCCGGCAGCGTGGCGCCTGTCGACCAGGGCAACGTGTGCGTCAGCATGATCGATAAGCGCATCGGCGAACGCCATGCCCATGGCGCCGGCCCCGACCACGAGGTAGTCTGCCTGCACAATGTGCGTCATGGACCAATTGAAGCACCGTGACGGCGGCGTATCCATAGCGCCAACGGGGACGCATGAAAGGATCGTTGCGGGGCGCAGGAGGGGCGTATTTAGTACGCAGCCAATGTGCGTTCCCCCAAGGATGTCCGGGGCGGTCTGCCACGGGAATCCCGCCCTGTATTGCGGGATGGTTGTTGTCCTGCGCAGCATGCCCGGCTTGAGCGCACCGTAGCCCAAATGCAATGTCCTTTCCATGGTGTTGCCAGGGCCTGATGCCTACCATGGGAACAACGTTGCACTTGGGGTTGAAGTGGTGCGCGGAGTCAGCTGTTTCATCTGGGGATGAAGACAATTCGATTGGGGACGAAATGGTGGATCTGAAGGGTTTCGAGAACGCGCACTACCTGACGGTGGCCGAGGTCGCGCTGGATATGCGTGTATCAAAGATGACCGTCTACCGGTTGGTGCATTCGGGGGAACTGCCGGCCGTGCGATTCGGCCGCTCCTACCGCGTCCCCGCCCAGGCCGTGGAGGAATACCTGATCGCCGAGCAACACGCGGCGGCACCGGGGCACCAGCCGGAAGACCCCTGAGAAGCTGCCTTGGAAAACGGGCCATCCAGACAGGCCCGGGGTTCGGGCACGCCGTCGCACAGGCGGTTGACGGCGAGCTCCTCGGGAGCCGGGAGTGCTTCCGGCCACCGTCGGCCATACGTTTCAAACGTATGGCGGCGCAGCCATCGCATGGGCAGGGGGTTCCACGCTGACTAGGCATTGGATGCGCACCTCGGACTTGGCCATGTCATCCACGAGGCTTGAAATGGGAACTGCGGTTCTCTAGCGTGAGTGGCAGATCCGGAAAGCGATCGTACGCGGCATCGAATGAAAGGAATTCCTCCATGGGGTTCATTAGCGTTGGAAACGAAAACAGCACCTCGATCGACCTGTACTACGAAGACCACGGCGAGGGCCAGCCGGTGGTGCTGATCCATGGATACCCGCTCAACGGACACAGCTGGGAGCGCCAGACCCGGGCACTGCTCGAGGCCGGCTACCGCGTCATCACCTACGATCGCCGCGGCTTCGGCCAATCGAGCAAGGTCGGCACGGGGTATGACTACGAAACCTTCGCGGCGGACCTGGATAAGGTGCTCGAAACCCTCGACCTGAACGAAGCGATCCTGGTCGGCTTCTCGATGGGCACCGGCGAGCTGGCCCGCTACGTGGCCAGGTTCGGGCACAAGCGCATCGCGAAGCTTGCCTTCCTGGCCTCGCTTGAGCCGTTCCTGGTGCAGCGGGACGACAATGCCGAGGGCGTGCCGCAGGAAGTCTTCGACGGCATCGTCGAGCAGGCCCGGGAAGACCGCTTTGCCTGGTTCACGGACTTCTTCTCCAACTTCTACAACCTGGGGGACACCCTGGGGTCGCGGATCAGCCAGGAAGTGGTCACGGCGAACTGGAACACCGCCGTCTTGAGCGCTCCGGTGGCCGCCTACGCCGTCGTCTCCTCCTGGATCGAGGATTTCCGCGAAGACGTCGCCGCGGTGGGTGCCAGCGGCAAGCCCGCACTCATCCTGCACGGCACGGCTGACAACATCCTGCCGATCGACGCCACGGCGCGTCGGTTCCGCCGGTTGCTGCCCGAGGCCGACTACGTGGAAATCGAGGGGGCACCCCACGGGCTGCTGTGGACCCATGCGGCCGAGGTCAACGCGGCATTGCTCGAATTCGTGGGCAAGTAGCCCGACCACACGATTTGTTCCACGCTCCTGAGTGGTGGGGCGTGTTGGGGGGGGGGGGGGGGGGGGGGGGGGGGGGCCCCCCCCCGGGGGGGGGGGGGGGGGGGGGGGGGGGGGGGGGGGGGGG
>NZ_JBIXLN010000064.1:0-17152 GCF_045798555.1 Paeniglutamicibacter sp. MACA_103
ACCCTTCGTCATTGGCGGGAACCCGCGGGATCGCCCGCCCGGCTCCATGTGCCTGCCCGACGCTCAGCGGCGGACCGTGGTTGTCATTACCACTCGGTGTCGTCCTCGTCGTCGGCCTCGGAGATCCCGAGGTCCGGCTGCTGGTTTGAATCGAACTCGGCCCAAGCCTCGGCAAAGCCGAGGATGTCCTCGAGCGCCTCTTCCTCGTCGTCGTCCAACAACTCCAGGGCCTCGGGGGTGTCGAGGATGATTCCGATCGCCGAGGCAGGGTGTTCCTCGAAGTAGTCGATCGGCGAGTAGTCGGCGTTGAAGGTCATGTCCTTGCTCTGCCCATACAGTTCAATGAAGGCCCGCACCGCCTTTGGCACACGGGCCAGGTCCAGGCCGGACAATGAGTCGTTGTAGGCCTGCGCCGCTGCCTCGGCCCATTCCTCGATAATGGCTTCATTCATTTGTGTATCGGTATTGCCCACTGCCCTGTCCTGCCTAATCGGAATTACATCGAGCACCAATAGTAATGGGCGGAAGCCGAAGCGTACATGCCCAAAAATGTGAAATTCGTTGGGCTAATACGGGCGCATCGGCAGCACCGATCCGTCGCTCCCCGGAACAGGCAAAAGGGAACCCGCGCGGGCACCTGGGCGGCACCTGCACGGGTTCCCCGGAGGATCCCCTGGTTACAGCCGGCGGTTGGCCAGCACCGGCAGGAACTCGCGCACCTCGTCGATACGCCGGCGAGTGACATCCGTGGTCACCAGGCCCTCGGCGTCGTCGCCCAGGTACTCGATCGGCATGCCCATGGGATCCAGGATCGCGGAGTGGCCGATGGTGTGGCTCGAGCTGGTTCCGGCGGCAGCCACCCACACCGTGTTCTCGATCGCCCGGGCCCGCAACAGGGTTTCCCAGTGCTCGATCTTGTGCTCCCCCTTGAACCAGGCGGCCGCGACCAGCAGCAGCTCGGCGCCCTCGTTGACCAGCCTCCGGGCGATTTCCGGGAAGCGCAGGTCATAGCAGGTGAACACGCCGACCTTCATGCCGGCGATCTCGAAGACGGGGACCTCGGCAACGTCCCCGGCCTTGATCGACTTGGATTCCTGGTAGGAGAAGGCGTCGTAGAGGTGGATCTTGCGGTACGTGCCCAGGATCTTCCCGTCCTCCCCCAACGCGACCAGGGTGTTGTAGGGCCGCTCGTCTCCGCTCTGCTCGTAGCCGCCGGCCACGATGGCCACCCGGTGTTCCGCGGCCATGAGGGAGAGCCGCTGGACGAACTTGGACCAGTTCCCCTCGATGGCGGCGTTCAGCGGGCCCGTCACCTGGGAAACAGCGAGCATGGCCTCTTCGGGAAACAGCACCAGATCGGCGTCCTCGGCCTTCGCCTTGGCAACCAGTCGTTCCATGGTTTCCAAGTTGTCGGCGACCGACCCGGTGGGGGCAAATTGACCAACGCTGACCTTCATGGCGATTCCCTTCTTCGCGGATTGCTTCCACCCAGCCTAACGACAATCACCCATCCGGTGGATCAGCTGCACCGATTTGTGCCCCGGCCCCGGGATTGTGACGGCAAAACACCCTAACGCATGGCTGTGCCGAACTCCGGCGCGGGTCGGGCCACGTCCCCCGGACATGGCAAGGGCGCGGTGCCGGCCGGTTCAATTGAACCCGGCCCGCACCGCGCCCTCGCGCGTGTCTTGACGGTCAGTCGTTGATCAAGTCGTGGCGGACGATCGTCTGCTCACGGTCCGGTCCCACGCCAATGGCGGAGAAGCGGGTGCCGCTCATGGCTTCGAGCGCCAACACGTAGTCGCGGGCGTTCTTGGGCAGGTCTTCGAGCGTGCGGGCGCCGGTGATGTCCTCGGTCCAGCCGTCGAAGTACTCGAAGATCGGCTTGGCGTGGTGGAAGTCGGTCTGCGTCATCGGCATTTCGTCGTGGCGCACCCCGTCCACGTCGTAGGCCACGCACACCGGGATCTTCTCGATGTTGGTCAGCACGTCGAGCTTGGTGACGAAGTAGTCGGTGAAGCCGTTCACGCGCGAGGCGTGGCGGGCCAGGACCGCGTCGTACCAGCCGCAGCGGCGCGGGCGGCCGGTGTTCACACCGAACTCGCCACCGGTCTTCTGCAGGTATTCGCCCATCTCGTCAAAGAGCTCGGTGGGGAACGGACCTGCGCCCACGCGGGTGGTGTAGGCCTTGATGATTCCGATCGATCGGCTGATGCGGGTCGGGCCGATGCCCGAGCCGACCGACGCGCCGCCGGCGGTCGGGTTCGAGGACGTCACGAACGGGTAGGTGCCATGGTCAACGTCCAGGAACGTGGCCTGGCCGCCTTCCATGAGCACGACCTTGCCTGCGTCCAGCGCGTTGTTCAGCTCGAGGGTCGCATCGATGACCAGCGGGCGCAGGCGCTCGGCGTAGGAGAGGAAGTACTCGACGATTTCGTCGATCTCGACGCTGCGGCGGTTGTAGACCTTGACCAGCAGCTCGTTCTTCTGGCGCAGTGCGCCCTCGACCTTCTGGCGCAGGATGGATTCGTCGAAGACATCCTGCACGCGGATGCCCAGGCGCCCGATCTTGTCCATGTAGGCCGGGCCGATGCCGCGTCCGGTGGTGCCGATGGCGCGCTTGCCCAGGAAGCGTTCGGTGACCTTGTCCATGGTCTGGTGGTACGGGGCCACCAGGTGCGCGTTGGCCGAAACCCGCAGCTTCGAGGTGTCCGCACCGCGTGCCTGCAGGCCCTCGATTTCCTCGAAGAGTGCCTCGAGGTTGACCACACAGCCGTTGCCGATGATCGGGATTGCGTTTGGCGAAAGAATACCGGCGGGAAGGAGCTTGAGCTCATACTTTTCACCGCCAACGACAACTGTGTGACCCGCGTTGTTTCCGCCGTTTGGCTTTACAACGTAGTCAACCTGGCCACCCAATAGGTCAGTGGCCTTACCCTTGCCTTCGTCGCCCCACTGGGCGCCGACGATCACGATTGCTGGCATGGGATCCTCCCCCTTGCTCGATTCAGCGCGGCCGGCAAAAATGCCGGGTCCCGGCGGTGCCGGGCGCAGAAATGCCCCTCGCTCTTCGATTGGCCCAAGCAGGATCAGGAAGAACAGTAAGGGGCTCTTACGTCACGAGTTTACCCGATACAGCATCAATGGGTTGATTTATGCCTCCCTGGGCTGGTCTTCGGCCTCAATCGCCGCAGACAATGCGGCCCGTGCCAGCCTTTCCCAGTGCTCCATCGAACTTTCGGGAACCGACACCCAGTCCCGGAAGGGCCGTCCCTGGCCCGAGGGGTCGAAAAGACCGGCCCCGGGATAGGCCAGTGCGGTGTGCATGGCCTCGCTTTCGCGCCCCACCTTGAATCCCATGGTGTCCTCGAGCAGGCAGGCGATGGCCTTGGATTCATACTTCAAGGCGTCCTTGCCAAACATCTTTCCGGCAGCCACTCCCTCACCGAGCAAGGCCCGGGTGAGCCGCTGAAACTCGTTCATGGCCTCTGGTGTAGGAAATTGCATACTCATGCCCCAATCAAACCCCGCAACAGCCCCTTCCGTCGAGGGATCGGGGAAAAGACTTTTGGCGATTGCCGATCCTGCCTGTTGGCGCCGGAGATGATGACGCGGGGGAAACGCCCCGTATTCAGACTTGCTTGGGGTGCCGCCTAGACTGGGAGCCATGGCCCTGACGCGTGAACAACTCATTGATGCCGCCGTGGGCGTGCTCTCCGAGTTTGGCCTGGCCGACCTGTCCATGCGCCGGCTGGCCCGGGAACTCGATGTTCAGGTCGGGGCCCTGTATTGGCACGTGAAGTCGAAGCAGGAACTGCTCGTGGACGTTGCTGCAAGGCTTCTTGACGCGGTGCCCCGGCCGGACTCCCCCACCCCGGCACTGGCACCGATGGCCATTGCCGCCCTGCTGCGCCAGCTTCGCACGGCGCTGATCACGGTTCCGGACTCGGCGGAGGTCATGCAGCTTGCCCAATCCATGCGTCCCGAGTCCTTGGACCCGTTGGGCTGGCTCCTGGATTTCCTGCGGATCGCGGGCGTCCCGGAGAGCGATGCCACCTACGCCCGGCACGTGCTGGTCAATCATTTGCTGGGGTCGATCGGCGCACACCAGGAGGCGCTGGCATTGGCCGCAGGCACCGAACCCTCCGAGGCCTCGTCCACCTGGGGCGACGAGGCATTCGACTACGGTGTTCGGGTGATCCTGCGAGGGATGACCCTGGAGCGCATCGCCGGTTAGCTGCCCAGGCGCCCGTTCGAGGCTTCCAGGTAGCAAGCCCCGCAGAGGGATTCGTACCAAACCTCGTCCCCGTCGATGGCCACCTGATCTCCGTCGAAGATGATCTCGGTGCCGATCCGGCGGGTGTTGAACACCGCCTTCTTTCCGCAGCGGCAAATCGTCTTGAGCTCCTCAAGGCTGTGGGCGATTTCCAGCAGGCGCCGCGACCCGGGGAAGGCATGGGTGCGGAAATCCGAGCGGATCCCGTAGGCCAGCACCGGGACGTTGTCCAGGATGGCAATGCGAAACAGGTCATTGACCTGCTCGGGCGTCAGGAACTGCGCCTCGTCCACCAGCAGGCAGGCCACCGGCGGCGCGTCCACGTGCTGCAGCAAGGCATCCGGGTCGTTCCCGGCGACCTTCGACGCAAAGAGTTCCCGGACATTCGCGGACGGAGGGATGAGGAAATCCACGTCGCGGCTCATGCCGAGGCGGGAAACGATTCCCGAGTCGCCCTTGGTGTCGATCCCCGGTTTCGCCAAGAGGACGCGCTGTCCGCGCTCCTCGTAGTTGAACGCGGTCTGGAGAAGTCCCGTGGACTTGCCGGAATTCATTGCCCCATAGCGGAAATACAGCTTCGCCACATCGTTCCTTTCGAGTTGGACACCGTGGACGATTCTATGCGTATCGGAGCGTCTGTCCCTTGCGGCCCCGCGTTTCCGACGAGAATGCCCGGCACCGCGGGAAGGCCGCATCAGCGCACCGTCCGGCGTTGCCGGGCATCTTCACCGGGAGCAGGAAATCACTTGTGAGTTATGCCAAGTCCCCCACGGCAGCAGCTTCCCGGTGCTCCTCCACGGCAGGGATCATTCGCTTGCGCAGCAGGAAATAGAGTGCCGCAACCACCAGCGCGAAAGGGAGGCCGAATATCAGTGTCATCTTGAATTCCTGGGTAAACAGCGTGGTGACCAGGAGGGCCGCCATCAGCAATGCGCCCAGCAGCGAACCCAGCGGATAGAAGGGCAGTTTGTAGGAAAGTACCTCGCCGCTGCGCTTATGGTGACGACGGAAAAACAGGTGGGTGACGAAGATCAGCATCCACGTGGCCATGGCACCAAACATGGACAAGGCCATCATCACGGTGAATCCCGTTTCGGGATTGGCGGCATAGATCAGCGTCGCCACCGCGATGCCTCCGGCCGAAAGCAGCAGTGCATTGACCGGGGCGCCGTTCTTGCGCACCTTTCCGAACACCCTCGGGGCGTGGCCACCGCGCGAGAGGGAAAACATCATGCGGGTGGAGATGTAGAGCTGCGAGTTCATGGCCGACAAAGCCGCCACGATGACCACGAAGTTCAGGATGGAATCGGCGTAGGGGATGCCGATGACCTTCATGACCGTGACAAACGGACTGCCGCCTTCAAGGATCTTGCCCACCGGCGCGATGGCAAGAATCAAGGAGAGGGTCAGGATGTAGAAGAGGAAGAGGCGCAACAAGGTGACCTTGAAGGCCTTCTTGACCGCCACCTCCGGCTCCTTGGCCTCGCCGGCTGCCACCGCGATCATTTCGATGCTCAGGTAGGAAAAGATCGCCACAATCACGGCAAACCACACTCCCTTTGCACCGCCCAGGAAGAAGCCGCCGTCCGCGTTGTAGTTCTGCATGCCGAAGTCCGGGTTCGATCCACCAAAAACCAGTGCCGCGGCAACAACGATGAATCCCACAATGGCGAAGACCTTGGTTGCGGAGAACCAGTATTCGAGGGTGCCGAAGGCCTTGACGTTGAACATGTTGACGCCGATGAGCAACGCGGAGAATCCGAGGACCCAAGCAATCGGTGGAACCGAGGGGAACCACATCTGCATGTAGTCGCCTACCGCAGTGACTTCCGTTCCCACTGCCAGCACGATGCACGACCAGTACAGGTACTTGATCATGAATCCGGCAAACGGGCTGATGTAGTGCTCCGCGAAGGCGCCGAAGGACCCGGTGGTCGCGTGGGCAACCGTCATCTCCGAGAGGGCGCCCATGAGAAGCAGGGCAATCAAGCCGCCAATGACATAGCTGATGATGACGCTGGGACCGGCAAAGGAGATGGCAAACTTGCTGCCCAGGAAAAGACCTGTGCCGATGGCGCCGCCCAGGGCAATCATGCCCAGCTGGCGGGACGTCAGCTGCCGGGACAAGCCGCCTTCTCGTTTTTTGATGTTATCCAACGACGAGCTCATAAGTATCCTCGAATCATTGTGTGCGAGTGAAGCAGTGCAGTTGTTTTTGGGTACGACAAACCCGTGGGCGGTCCGGGTTTTCGCCAGACCGCCCACCAGGCAGGTTGGTAGGGCTGTTGCCCTCTTAGGTGACGGCTTGGCGCGTGCGGTAGGCGGGGACGTCCCAGGCACGGGTTTCCAGGATGTCGCGCAGGATTTCGACCGCATCCCAGATGTCCGTGTAGGAAAGGTAGAGCGGCGTGAGACCGAACCGCAGCACCTCTGGCTCTCGGTAATCGCCGATGACGCCCCGGTCGATCAACGCCTGGATGATGGAGTATCCCTCGGGGTGGCGGAAGCTGACGTGGCTCCCGCGTTCGGCGTGGTTCTCGGGCGTCACCAGCTCGAGGCCGAATTCACCGCAGCGCTCGCGCACCAGTGCGATGAACACGTCTGCCAGTGCGAGCGACTTGGCCCGCACCAGGCCCATGTCGGCTTCCAATGACACATCCAGCCCGCATTCGACCATGGCCATGGACGTGATCGGCTGGGTTCCGCACAGGAAGCGGCGAACATCGCTGGCGGCCGTGTAGCTGTCGGACATCGCAAACGGCGCCTCGTGGGACCACCAACCGGTCAAGGGCTGCCAGAAGCGGCCCTGGTGGCGCGCATTGACCCAAATGAAGGCCGGGGAGCCCGGCCCGCCGTTGAGGTATTTGTAGGTGCAGCCAACCGCATAGTCGGCGTTGGCCCCGTTGAGGTCCACCGGGACGGCGCCTGCCGCGTGGGCAAGGTCCCAGATCACCAGCGCACCGGATTCATGGGCGGCCGCGGTGACGGCGTCCATGTCCCACATGGCGCCGGTGCGGTAATTGACGTGCGACAGGGCGAGCACCGCGACGGAATCATCGAGCGCCTGTTCCAGCGTCAGGTTCTCGTCAATGAGGCGCACCTCGTAGTGCTCGTTGGTTTCGGCGTTGACCGAGTTCAGGAAATCGCTGATGCCCTCGGCAATGTAGATGTCGGTAGGGAAGTTGTCCCGTTCGGTCAGGATGACCCGGCGGGCCGGCGCGTCCTGCTGCTGGATGCGCACCGCCGAGGCGAGTGCCTTGAACAAGTTCAGGCTGGTCGTGTCCGTGACGACGGTTTCGCCGTCGTTTCCGCCGATGAGTTTCGAGAGTTTGTCCCCAAGCCGGCTGGGCAGCTCGAACCACCCAGAGGTGTTCCAGGAACGGATCAGGCCCTGGCCCCACTCGTTGTTGATGACTTCAGCTGCCCGTTCGGCTGCACCGTGCGGAAGGGGGCCCAACGAGTTTCCATCGAGGTAGATCAGCCCTTCGGGAAGTGAGAATCGCTCACGAAAGCCGGCGAGGCCATCAATCTTGTCTGCTTCCTGCAAGCTCGCGCGATCGGTGGGAAGGGTGGGCGTACTCATTGGCTATGGGCCTTTCCTGGCGCATCGTGGATCTTCGACGCAAATAAAAAATACATGATATCGACGCACCCCATCATAGAATTATCAGTCGGCAACTTGATAGCGTTCTGAATAAATGCTCAAACCTACAGGAGATTCTCGTGCTGAATTCGAAATCCATCAAGAATCACCACAGTCAGCAGAACGCGGTTCGGCTCGATGACATCGACTTGGTTATCTTGCGGGAACTGGGCAGGGATGCACGTACGCCCAACAACTTGCTGGCATCGCGTGCCGGGATTGCCCCCTCGACATGCCTGGGGCGCGTTCGAGCGTTGCAGGAGTCGGGGGTGATACGCGGTTTCCACGCCGACATCGACCCCATGATGCTCGGCCTGCGAATCACGGCGATGATTTCAGTAATGGTGCACCCGGAATCGCGCAACGCCATGCTTGATTCAGCCCAGGCCTTGCGGGCGCTTCCAGGGGTGCAGGACGTGTTTGTGCTCGGCGGAACACCTGACATCTTGGTTCATGTCGTCAGCGACTCCATCGAGACACTGCGCGATTTCGTGGCCGAGCACCTGGGCTCCAATCCCACTTTCTCCTCGACGCAAACAAACATCGTCTTCGAGCATCTCTCGCCGGCTGGCTAAGCAAGTCGATACTCCGTCGGAATCCGGGGCTAAGGCGCGGCTTCCGCATAGGCACGCAATGATTTCAAGGTGTCAGCTTCGGAACGGGCAATCGCCGCCAGGAGATCCCCGACTTCGTTCCGAAGTTTTTTGGCCGCTTCCACGTTGATGACTAGTCGCACCCGGGTCTGCCCGGAATCCCTGGCGAGCGCGTATCGATAGTGCACGCTGATGTCCCCGCCGCCGGAAGTGAGGGTGATGGCCTTCTCATCGACCAACTCCGTGATGAGCAGCTGCCGTTCGTGGGTTCCGGAGCGGTAATCGATTACAGCTCCGGGGCTCGTAAGCTGCTCGGCTTCCATCGAATCGACTCCCGGCATCCATTTTGGGGCGGCCACCCAGTCGGTAAGCAGTTCCCACACACGTGCCACCGAGAGGTGAATCAGCTCCTGGGTATCCAAAGCCTGAAACTGTGTCATAGCCGAATCGTGTCACGCCGCGGCGCAAAATGAAACGTCTACCGGCCCTTTTGCCTCCGGCGCATGCCCAGGGTCAAGACGCCGCCCAAGAGCAGTGCAACACCGACACCGCCAATTAAGAGGGTGCCGTCGCTGCCCGTATTTGCCAGCTCTTGCTTTTGGAAATCAACGATGGGCTTGGCGAGGGCCTGGGCGACGGGCTTCTGTTGAACGACGGGCTTGGCGACTGTCGCGGCGGGCTTGATTTCGGGGCTCGGCTTTTGCGGCTGTTCGGTTGGCGTGCTTGGTTCCGGTGAATCCGGTTCAGTCAAGCCCCATTCGCCTATTCCGGCCATGATCCCGTCGTAAGCTTCCTGCGCCCACTCCGGGTTATCCGGGAAAAGCTCATTGAGGTAATCCCACAGCTCGTCAAGGTAGGACTCGTCCCCGGTGTTCGCAAAATCCGTCAGGATTTCAACGATCGTCTGGAGTTCAGGCGATTCCATCCTGGCGTTGTTGTATTCATCGATGAAGGTCTTGCCATCGTCCGAGTCCAGGAATTCATTCCACTGGTTCTCGTCCCAGGCCTCGGAGCCTTCCGGCATCGCGATGGTCGGGAACCACGCCGGAACTTCTAATTCGTCGGCAGATTCCTCGATGATCAGTGGCGAATTCGCCTCCTCGATTGCCTCCGTCGCATTGTTTCCCTCTGGGTCCCCGGAATCCGTCGTTTCCGTTGGCACGGTTTCCTGATCAGTGTCTTGAATACCTGCGTCCGGCGGTGAATCGATGTCGGCCGGTGCGGAATCGGCCGACCCGGGATCTTCCTCCGCAACGGAATCGTCACCTGCGGCAGCGTCGTAGCTCTCCACAGATGGTGACGGTTTCAGGGCGGCTTCATCGGCGACGTCGGGATCCTCCTTCTCGGTGGCGGATGAATCGACCGCCTCCGGGTTTTCCTGCGAGGTGTCAACTTCGCTCGGCGGCTGACCCGCATCCGTGCCGCCGGTGTCGGCAGCAATAGCCGCGGGTTCCACGACGAGCGGATCGGTCGATTCCTGCCCGTTGTCCTGCACGTCCCCGGCTGCCTGGCCGCTTTCTCCAGTGGCTGTTCCCTCCGTTTGCGCCGGTTGCCCCGGCGCGGTCGTGGCGACCGCAGTGTCCGTGATGGGCAGTGCGTGGGCAGCCACGGGACTTAGCAGCAGGCCCGAAGCCATCGCCGTGCCGAGCAACGCAGAATGAATTCGAGGTGCCATGTCAGTCCTGTCCCAGGGATTGATGCGGTGGAAACAGGAGCCGGTGCCATGTGTCGTTCCCCTTGGCCCGTGCCCTGCAGTCAACATGGAAGGTGCTCCACGTGTCAGATCAACCTATGGCATCGTACGGGTTTCGCCTAGTCACGATTTGGAAACGAATTCAGCACCCACGTAGGGCACGCGCACGGACTATGTGGTTCGGCTTCTCACCAGCCAAGACCCGGAATTTACCTGGCCAATCTCGCTCCGGCAACACCACTGTCACGGGCCAACAGGCGGCCAACCTTCGTGGTCATCTATATCCGCGAGCCCTTGGTGCGCTGCCCCGAGAATGCCCCGCAGCAGGTAGTCAAAATGGCCGTTTTCCTTCTTCAACGGTTTCCCATTGCGGTGAAGGACCAGATCGGTCAGGCTACCGGAGCCTCCAGAGACGTATTGGATGAGCCCCTCATAGATCTCGCGTTTCTCCGACGAGGTTGACGCAGTTCCGAGTTCTTTTGCCTTCTTACGGAATAGGTCCGCCCATTCGGGCCGACCGTGCTCCGTGAGGATTTCTGAGAACTCCTCGATCATGTCAAACAGGGATGTGCCGCCCGAGATGGACTCTCGACCCTTCGCCTTCGCCCGACGAAACCAAAACGACGGCGTCCGTCGCCCGTTGCCGCGAATATTTCGAACGACGATTTCGTACAGCGCGTCTCGTAAATCATCCAGCTCCTGATTGTCTGATTTTGAGATCTCGCCAAACCTGTCAATCACTAGGTCATTGAAGCTGCCCATGCCGCCAAAAAGCGCCCGAACTTGGATTAGGACTTCACGTCTGGACTCCGAATCGCGCGCTTCATTCGCGTGTTGCCCAAGGTGGCTGAAGGTCCGGGACCACTCGGTCTCGTTGTGCAGTCGGAGAAATGCCTCAATCTCCTTGCAAGTATGAACAAGCGCGTTCCATTTCCTGTCAATGGCCACGATCCCAAGCCCTCCACTTCATCTGTCTCCAGTGGCTTTGCCACCATAGAACCTTCGGATCCGCGCCTTTGGGTTTCGAACTATTTGGCAATGTCGCCGGTCCATGTCACGGAACCAGCAGGGAATCTGACTTACAATCTCCGCCTATCTCTAAACGGCAACGCTGTCTCAAAAGTTGACCTGCTCAACCCCAAATCGCTTCGTCGATCCCACTGAGCCAGACCGTCTGAAAACCACGATACCGACACCCCACTGAACGGGCCCAGATGGTCGATTCATCATCAACGGTACGACCAGAAACCGGAAACGCGCCGACGACCAAGGCAATCGCGAGGCCCACAGTCGCCGCAGCGACGGCAAGCACATACTGCATCGGCATAGTAGCCACCACACGGGTAACGGGCGTCAACCGACGCTCACCGGAGATCATGAAGCCAATGGTCTCCGCTCACACACGTCCGTCGAGGCATACCAAGTGAGCCCCGGATCCGCTTGACCCGTGGAGGCGAAATGGCGTGCAGCCGCAACGGCAGGCTCCATGGAGGTCGTCTCCCAGTTCTCGAACGCGCCCTCCAGATCACCTATCACCACCTCGATCTGCCCGAGGTCAGCCCCCGGCGTTGTCATCATGCTCCACAGCCTGTCGTCCGAGGTGTCCGGAGAGAAATAGGCAACCATCGCGCCATCCGCATCCCCACAAAAGTCCATCCGTGCGCTGCCCCGCATCGCGCTGACAAGCGCCCGCTTCTTTCCATCCAGGGCCCTCACGCGCTCTTCGAGGGACTCAGCGGAAGCTGCCGCGTCCTCGGCTAATTTGTGGCCATCCTTCCACTGCACCACAAGCACCCCCGACTTCCTGAGCACCGCCGTTCTCTTCAGGTCGGGGCGGAGGTTGCCTCCCACAATGCTTCCCGCGATCGCGAGCAAGCTCCACGTTAAGCTCGCTTCCCCTCGGGTGCCCTGGAAACCTTGGGTGCTTTCAAGCCAGATTGTTCCAGCAAAGAGAATCACAAAAAATGCAATCACACCGACTAGGCCTCGGGAAAACATGAAGATAAAAAATCCAAAAATGAAAGCAATCAAGCCAAACATTAGAACAACGGAGACATTCGCTTCCCACCACCGGACAGGGATAACAGATCCGGCCACGACGCATATCAGCGCCATCACTAGACCGACCTTGTCAACTTGATTCGATGATTTACGCGGCACCACTAACACCATTCATTTTTCATTCCTAGGCCAACACGACAAGCGCATCCACTCACAATTCGCTGTGCAACGAGGCCCCCGGTGGAAGCCTCCGAAACGACGGGTTCAGCCAGCTAGGCTCAGGATGGCAAAGGCCGCCGGTCAAAAACCTCCGGTGAAACAAACCAAGTCAGCTTAGGATCCGCCGCACCCGTCACCACAAAGTGTCGTGAAGCGGCCAGGGCAGACTCCAGGTTCGTGCACTCCTCGAATGAGAACGATCCCTTGAGATCGCCAAGGACGACATCCGTCCGGCCAGGCTCCGCCCCCGGCGTCGTCAGGAAACTCCAATGGTCATCTTTCCTCGTGTCCGGGGAGAAGTAGACAACCATTGCGCCATGGGAATCACCACAAAAATCCATCCGCGCAGTGCCCCGCAGCGCACTGACCACCGACTGCTTGGATCCGTCGAGGGCACTGATCTTCTGCTCGAGCGTGGCACCGGTTTCCGTACTCGCCTCGAATTGCTTACGCCCGACCTGCCATAGGACACGCAGTCCCGACGATCCTGCGCGCGCCGGACCCCCGGCGTTTTTACGGTCTGTAAGATACCGGAAATGGGCACCAATGATGGCCCCGGCGATACCACTCAGAAGCCATGTCGGCAGTCCAAGAACGAGCGTGCTCTTTATCGAAATGAGCGCTGTCACACAGACAAGGAAACCAAGCACCAAGACCGCGCGGGCTGCATTGGGCGACAACAAGTAGAAGGCGGCGATACCGTACAAAAGCCCTACGACCACGGCGGCCACGACAATGGGCAATGCGGACATGCCTGCGTAACTCAACGTCAATGCGGCAGCCGCCACCGGGGCAACGACGGCGACACCCCACTGAACAGGGTCAGCGCCCTTCAAGTACCAACGCTTCTTTGAATCGCTCATGTGCTTTATTATCCACCTGCCAGCTGTTCGAGACCCCAACGCGAGAGGTCAGCGGCACCTCCGACGCCCGCGCCCGTTCCGGCTGAAGACCATAGCGCTCCTCCGTTGGCCCCGCGGAAAGCCCCGCGAAGTGTACTGGGCTGGAAATACGGCATTTGACGCAGGGTGCTCATCTGGGTCGGTCCCCCGGGCAGTTGCGTGAACCCACCACCCGTAACGGCGCCCCATCCAAGATCAGCGAGAGTCAATTCCTTACCGGAGATGAGGTTATCAATGGTTGTGCCGGACATGCCTCCGCCGGCCCCCACTCCGATTGTCGCCAAACGAGCCCCGAGACTGTTTGCCGTTGATCCGTAAACCTTGGCAATCGACCCGCCGGCGGGTCCTGCAAGTCCCCCAACTGCTCCAGCCACCCCACCTCCAACAACCGAGCCAACAAATTCTCGCGTATTTCGGATTTCGAAGCCGTTTTTTGCCAGGTAGACGAACCCTCCGCCGGCCGATCCAACAGCAGAATTGGTTCCGACATTGACCGCCAGGCTGCCCACAATTCGAGCAGTCGGTGTAGCCGCAGAGAAAGCAGACTTGCTCAGCATGGCAGCCCCGCCGCCCATACCACCAAGCACAGCCACTCCAGCTGTTTGAACCCAATTGACGTCGCCAGTCGTCGCCTTTTGGATAATGGCGTCCGCACCACCGGCCATCAACGCCATTCCGACGGGGCCTCCGACGCCGGTGATCATCAACGCACCGCCGGCAACCACCATGGCTCCACCGGCGACGTACTCCCAGTTTTCTGAAAACCAGTCGCCCGCGGCAGCCATCGCGCCGTTGTTGCCGTCTCGGTACGCCTGCAGCTCCGCTTCGGTCACCGGACGCAGGCCCAACGGATCGATTGCATGCATCGGGTCGTTGCCCGCATACGAATACGGGTTCCCGGCCCAGCCTGACCCCACCACCGGATCCAGCGGATCAACCGACAGGAACCCACGCGTCAAAGGGTCGTAGGCACGGGCACCGAACCAATCCAGCCCAGCCACCTGCAGCCCGCCTGATGCGCCCACGGCCAACCCGGCGGGAAGCCCCGGAAGGGCATCCGCTGCCATGCCCCACGGGCTGCCTGCCTCCGTCGGGTGCGCGCTGCGCCACCCTGCGGAGAGGACGTTACCGCCAATCGCCGTCACGCCGCCGGGCAAGGCCACCACCGACTGGGTGCCGACAGACATCACCCGGGGGGCAACCTCCGCCGAGTCCCACCACACCTCGGAGCCGTTTACGTCCGCCAACTCGCCAAGGGCGTCGACCCACAACTTGCTGCGGTAGGAGGCCCCGGAGGAACCCTCCGTGGCCACGGCGGACAGCCAACCGCGCGGGGACCATTCAAAGGACCGCACCGAGCCATCTGGCTCCACGGTCTCGGTCCGGCGGCCCAGTCCGTCATATGCATATGTACTGGTCCCGGCCCCGTCGATGCGGGATCGCAATTGGCCTGCGGCGTCATAGGCGAGCTCCACGGCGAGGCCGCCAACGGATTCGTCAATCAGGCGGCCGGACAGGTCGTAGCGCCACATGGACACCACGCCGTCCCCACGCTCCGAACGCTCCAGCTGGCACGCCGCGTCGTAGAAGAACCGGGTTTCGATGCCGTTGGCAAGGATGGCGGCGATGCGCCCGTCCCCGTCCCGGCGAATCAGTGTCTCGGTCACACCGTCAACCGTTGTCGTCACGTGGCGCACCAGCGCGCCCTCGGCATAGTCCCAGTTCTGGACCGCATTTCTGGCCACTGCGCCGACCAGGCGTCCGGCGCCATCGCGCTCGTAGGATATCCGTCCAAAGACCGGGTGCTCGACAACCACCACGCGCCCGGCGGCATCATGGACGAACTCGGTGCGCGTCCCCTGCGGGTCCACCATGGCGGTGCGGTTGCCGTCCGCGTCGTACTCCCACGACGGCCCGGCCCCGTTGCGCAGCCGCTCAATGAGCTGCCCGCGGCGGTTGAAGCGCAGAAGCTGCTCGACCTCGGCACCGTCTTCCCGCGTCAGGTCGGCGAGCCGCACGGTGCGGGAGCGTGCATCGCGGTTGATGCGCATCAACGCATGCCCGTCCACGCCCAGGGATACCTGGCGCCCGGCTTCGTCATAGGTCCACTCGGTGCGCCGGCCCTCCGGGTCGCACTGCCACAGCTGTCGGCCTGCCGCGTCGAAGCCCGCGGTCGTCGTCCGGCCCAGCGGATCCGTTTCCGAGACGACCTGGTCGGATTCGTTGTAGGCCCGGCGCGTGGTGGCGCCCAGCGGGTCGGTAATAGTGACCAGGCGTCCTCGCGAGTCGTATTCGTAACGGGTCACCCCGCCCAGGCCGTTGACGGCCTCGGTGAGTTGGCCCGCCGCGTCGTAGCGGAACTTGCGCTGCCCGAACGAGGAATCCACGGCCCGGACCATGCGTCCGGCCAGGTCGTATTCGAAGCGGGAGGTTCCTCGGCCCGGGGTGTAGCGGGAGACAACGCGGCCGACCGCGTCGTATTTCAGGCGCTCGGTTTCGCCTCCCGGGAAGACGCGGGCGACCACGCGGGACTCGGCGTCGTATTCCAGGGTGGTCCGTGCACCGGTCGGGTCGATGCTGGCGGCCGGGCGGCCGGCGGCGTCGAACTCGAAGCGGGTGACGGCCCCGCCTGGGGAACGGTGCTCGATGACCCGGCCCGCGGCGTCGCGGTGCAGCAGGGTCAACCCGCCGTCCGCGTTCACCAGTTCCACCGGGCGGCCGCACGCGTCGTAGGTGGTCAGTTCGGTGCTGCCATCCGCACGCTCAGCGGCCACGGGGCGGCCGAACTCGTCGCAGCGCACGCTGCTGCGCTCGAAGGCGTCCTGGACGGTGACGGTTCCGGCGGCCGTGTCGGCGGTAATCTGTTGCCGCACGCCCGTCGGATCCACCACTGCGGTGAGTTCGCCGTTCTTGTTGTACTCGCGGGACCACGCGTGCCCCGCGGGGTCCGTGACCTGCGTCAGGCGCGCGAGGGCGTCGTGGACGAAGCCCCACTGGGCGCCGTCGGGCAGCTCTACGCCGGACACGTTGCCCAGGTCGTCGAAGCTGCGCGTCACGGCCCGGCCGAGCGGGTCAACGGTCCGGGTGAGTTGGCCGTGGGAGCCGTACTGCATTTCGGTGCGGGCACCGAGCGGATCAGTGACCACGGCCAGGGCGCCGCCGGGTGCGTATTCGAACTTCCACAGTGCCCCGTCCGCGTCCCGGCGGGAGCGCAGCTGGCCGTTGGCGTCATACATGTAGCTGGTGCGTGCCCCGCCGGGGGACACCGCACTCTTGACGCGTCCCGCTGCATCGCGGTGCAGCGTCGCGGTGTCCCCGAAGGCGTTGGTGATGGTGACCAGGTCCCCGCGCTCGTCGTGGCCGAAGCGCACGGCCACGCCGACCGGGTCGACGATCTTCACCAGCAGGCCGTCGAGCCAGTGCATCTGCGTGCGGCCGCCCTCCGGGTCGATGACCACGGAGGGGTTGCGGGAGGAATCGTCGGCGTATTCGTAGGCCACGAGGGCGCCGGACTCAGTCACCACGGTCACCGGCCGGTCGGCGTGGTCGTAGCCGTAGGTGATGTCCGCCCCGCTCGGGGTGCGGGTGCGGACCTTGCGGCCGCGCTGGTCGTAGGCGTGCACGGTGAGCGAACCGTCGCGCTCGGTGACGGAGACCAGGTTGCCGTGCCGGTCATAGCTCATGGACTGGCGCGCGTCGTTGGCGTCGATGACACCTACCAGCCGTCCCCTGGCATCGGCGATCCAGGCGTTGGAGCGGGTCCCGTCCGCGTCGGAGACCACCGTGAGGCGGCCGGGCAGGTAGGCGAACCGGGTGACGCGGCCG
>NZ_JBIXLN010000065.1:0-17128 GCF_045798555.1 Paeniglutamicibacter sp. MACA_103
CCCCCCGCCCGCCCCCCCCCCCCCCCCCCCCCCCCCCCCCCCCCCCCCCCCCCCCCCCGGCCGATCGCCCGGAGGCGCGCTACTTGCGCATCGACTCGGCGATCTGCGTCATCACGGTGTTGTCCGCCAGAGTCGTGGCGTCCCCGACCTCGCGACCCTCGGCGACGTCCTTGAGCAGGCGGCGCATGATCTTGCCCGAACGGGTCTTGGGCAGCTCGGGGACCACCAGGATGTGGCGCGGCTTGGCGATCGGGCCGATGTCCTTGCCGACGTGGTTGCGCAGCGTGGCGACCACGTCCTCGCCTGCCTCGGGTTCGATCTGCAGGATCACGAACGCGACCACGGCCTCACCGGTGGTCTCGTCCTTCGCGCCGACCACGGCGGCCTCGGCCACGTACGGGTGGGCGACCAGGGAGGACTCGATCTCGGTGGTGGACAGGCGGTGGCCGGAGACGTTCATGACGTCGTCCACGCGCCCCAGCAGCCAGATGTCGCCGTCCTCGTCCTTCTTGGCGCCGTCGCCGGCGAAGTACATGTCCTCGAAGCGCGACCAGTAGGTCTCCTTGTAGCGGTCCATGTCGCCCCAGATGCCGCGCAGCATGCCCGGCCACGGGTCGCGGATGACCAGGAAGCCGCCCTCGCCGTTGGCGACGGAAACGCCCATCTCATCGACGACGTCCACGGTGATGCCCGGGACCGGTGTTTGGGCGGAGCCCGGCTTGGTCGCGGTGACGCCCGGCAGCGGGGCGATCATGTGCGCGCCGGTCTCGGTCTGCCACCAGGTGTCCACGATCGGGGTCGGGTGATCCTTCTTTTCCCCGTTCTTGCCGTTGTTGGAGCCGATGACGTCGCGGTACCACATCCACGCCTCGGGGTTGATGGGTTCGCCCACCGAGCCGAGCACGCGCAGCGAGGACAGGTCGTAGGAGTCCGGGATCTGCCGGCCCCACTTCATGAAGGTGCGGATGGCGGTGGGGGCGGTGTACAGGATGGTGACGCCGTACTTTTCGATGATCTCCCACCAGCGGCCCTGGTGCGGGGAATCCGGGGTGCCCTCGTACATGACCTGGGTGGTGCCGTTGATCAGCGGCGCGTAGGTGACGTAGGAGTGTCCGGTGACCCAGCCGATGTCCGCGGTGCACCAGAACACGTCGGTCTCCGGGTGCAGGTCGAAGGTGTCGCGGTGCGTGGCCGCGGCCTGGACCAGGTAGCCGCCGGTGGTGTGGATGATGCCCTTGGGCTTGCCGGTGGTGCCGGAGGTGTAGAGCACGAAGAGCGGGTGCTCGGATTCGTGGCCCACGGCGGTGTGCTCGGTCGAAGCGGTGTCCACGACCTCGGACCACCACTTGTCCAGCGAATCGTTCCATTCGACGTCCTGCCCGTTGCGCTTGACGACGACCACGTTTTGGACGGTGTGGCCTTCGGCGGCCAGGGCCTCGTCGACGGCCGGCTTCAGTGCCGAGGGCTTGCCGCGGCGCCAGGTGCCGTCGGCTGTGACCACGAGCTTGGCCTCGGCGTCGTCGATGCGGCTGCGCAGCGCGTCGGCGGAGAAGCCGCCGAAGACCACCGAGTGGATGGCGCCGATGCGGGCGCACGCCAGCATGGTGATCACGGCTTCCGGGATCATCGGCAGGTACACGGCGACGCGGTCGCCCTTGGCCACGCCGAGGGACTCGAAGGCGTTGGCGGCCTGCTTCACCGCCGTGGTGAGCTGCTTGTAGGTGTAGGAGCGGGTGTCGCCCGGCTCGCCCTCGAAGTGGATGGCGACGCGGTCGCCGAGCCCGTTCTCGACGTGGCGGTCCAGCGCGTTGTAGGCGGCGTTGACCTTGCCGTCGGCGAACCACTTGGCCACCGGCGCCTGCGACCAGTCCAGGACCTGCGTGAAATCGGTGTCCCAGGTCAAGACGTTGCGGGCGGTGTCGGCCCAGTACCCCAGGCGGTCGGCCTTGGCCGCCTCGTATTGTTCCGGCTTGCCGATGGCGGTGGCCGTGAACTCCGCGCTCGGGGCAAAGGCGCGGGTTTCGTGCGAGAGGTTGTCAAGCGTGGGGGTGTGGGTTTCCGACACGGTTTTGGTCCTTCCAATAACAAACGGGTGGGTCTTGTGATTCAGGTTACAGCCGCACGGAGGGCTGGGGTGTGGTCCGTCACAAGTATGACAGTGGAGGGTGGTGATTGTGCGCCGAGCGGCGTCCCATGCGCGTTCAGTGGTTGCCGGTCCGCGGCGCCGGGCAGCTACGGCAGCAATGCCGCCGCCGCCGGGCCGGGGCAACGCGAGAAGCGACCCGGTGTGCCAAAACGCGCCGGTTGTGCCGTCGCGCGGATAGGGTTGTCAGTAGCCGTTGCCTAATTCCGCGGAAAACCGGACACCGGCCGCCCGATCCACGGGTGCCGCGGGAACATATGCCGGGTGCCGGTGCACGGACAGAATGCAACACAGAGCAGAAGCGGAGTCTTCACATGGATAAGGTGCACGCAAAGGCACAGGGTTCGCAGCCCGGACACGCGCTCAAGCCGGTCCTCGGGCCGCTAACGATGCGCGACGCCCTCGTCGTGGTCGGCGGGGTGCTGGTGCTCGTCGGATCGCTGGTCCCGATCCCGTGGACCAAGTCCGTAGCGGTGAACATGTGGATTTTCCCGGGCCTGCCCTTCCACCTTTTTGTTTCGCTGCTGCTGCCCCTTGGCATCGCCGCGGCGTTCCTGTGGCGCCGGCTCACCGGCCGCACGCGGGTCCGCGTCGCCTCGTTGAGCCTTGACCAGGCCGGTTCGGTGGTGGGGCTGTTCGCCGCCGCATACTTCTTCAACTCCTATGTTGCCTCCATGTCGCCGGCATACCTGCTCGGGCTCCTCGGTGCATTGGCCATGGTCGCCGGCACCACGCTTGCCACCTACCTCGGGGTCTTCCGCCGCGACTTCGTCTCCGGCGGCGACTCGGTGCTCGCCGCCGACGTGCACCCGGTGGCCCTTGCCGCCAAGAAGCCCGCGGCGCAGGCCGCTGCCTCGGATTCCGAGTCCGGATCCGACGGTTTCGGCGCCAGCAGCGCCGCCAGTGCCGGTGCCGGCAGCGCTTCCGCAGGCCGTCCCGCCACACCGGTGACCGGCAAGCCCGAGGGCCGCGGTGAAACTTCCTCCGCTTCCGCCCCCGCAACCGGCACACCCGCAGCCCGCGCCACCGCCGGTGCAGCCGCCGGTGTTGCCGCCACGGGAGTTGCCGCGGCCGCGGCAACGGATGCCGCGTCGGACAAGAAATCCCCGGCCCACGATTCTTCCGCAGCTGCCCAGCGTCGGGAATCGGCCGTCAATGCCTCCAACGGCTCCGAGGCCAAGGCCGCCGAGCAAGCCGCTCCGGCAGCGGCGAACACCGCGGCACCCGGCGCCGGTGAGGCAGATGCCCCCGCCGCGAAGGATGCACAGCAGGCCGGCAACGCGTCGGCCGGCAACCCGGACGAGACGGACGCAGCGCATCCGCTCACCGAATGGAAGTCGGTCGCCGAAGCAAAGGATGCGCCGGAGACCGAGTCCGGCACCGAGTCCGGCACCGAGTCTGCTGCCGAACCGCGCACCGCTGCGGACGCGGCAGATGCCGACGCGACGCATTCGGCCACGGCGGCAAATGCCCGGGAAACCTCGTCCGGCTCCACCGACGCGCAAACCGCGAAGCCGGCGGATGCCTCAAGGCAGGAGGACGCAGCGAAGCCCGAGGCGAATCGGGCGGCCACTCCGGCCGCCGCTGCCACGTCCGGGAAGGAGTCCAGGGCCGAGGCACCCAAGGCCGAGCATGCCGACGCCACGGCGACGGACGCCGAGGCACAGGATCCGGCCCACCCGGCCACCATGGCCACGCCGCGGGCCGGCACCGACATCAAGGCCACCGCCGCCCTCTCGCGTGCCGACATCGCAGCACACCAGGCGGCCGTCGAACGCGCCAAGGCCGAGTCGGAGTCCTCCTTCGGCGCGAAGGCCGAGGTGCACGCGCACGACGGCCACGAGGAGGAGGCCGCCAGCTTCTGGTTTGCGCTGAACCACCCGCGCCCGGTCTTCCACCCGGTCAACGGCACGATGCTTTCCACGCTGAACCCCGGCGCCTGGATCCTGTGCCTGGAGGACCGCGGCACCGAATACCTCGTCAACCTCGCCGACGGGCGGCCCGCGGTGCTGCGCAACCTCGACGACCTGCAGTTCCCGGACAAGTAGGCATGGATCGCGAAGAGACGGCACTGGGGCGCAAGCGCCGGGCGCGCAAGATCAACCGGATCCTGGCCGAGACCTATCCGTACGCGGTCGCGGAGCTGGACTTCACCAACGCCTTCGAGCTGCTGGTGGCCACGGTGCTCTCGGCCCAGACCACCGACGTGCGGGTCAACGCGATCACCCCCGCGCTCTTCGCCGCGTACCCCGATCCGCTGGCCATGAGCCAGGCGGAGCCCGAGGCCCTGCAGGAGTTGATCCGCCCCACCGGGTTCTTCCGCGCCAAGGCCACCTCGTTGCTGGCCCTGTCCACGCGCATCGTCGACGAGTACGACGGGGTGGTTCCCGGGCGGCTGGAGGACCTGGTGACCCTGGCCGGGGTGGGACGCAAGACCGCCAACGTGGTCCTCGGCAACGCGTTCGGGGTCCCGGGCATCACCGTGGACACGCACTTCATGCGCCTGGCCCGCCGCTTCGGCTGGAGCAGGGAAACGGACCCGGTGAAGATCGAGCACGCGGTCGGCGAGCTCTTCGAGCCGAAGGACTGGACCACGCTCAGCCACCGTGTGGTGTTCCACGGACGGCGGGTCTGCCACGCCCGCAAGCCCGCCTGCGGCGCCTGCCCGCTGACCACGCTCTGCCCGGCCTACGGCGAGGGCGAGACCGACGAGGCCAAGGCCGCCAAGCTGCTCAAGTACGAGCTGGCGCCGGGGCGCGAGGAATTGCTGGAGCGGATGCGCGCCGGGGCCACGCGCCGCGAGCTGCGCGCCGAGGGGTATGGTCTGGAAGCATGAGCGTACGCAGCGAATTGCTGGCCATGATCGACGCCAAGGCGCACCTTGCCGGCCGCGGCCCGGACACGGCGACCAAGATGCCCAGCACCTGGGTGTTCAACCCGCTGGATCCGGCCAGCGCCCGGCACGCCGCGGTGCTGATCCTCTTCGGCCGCCTCGACGACGTGCCCGCGGCCACCGGCGTGAAGTCGGTCCACGAGGATTTGGACGTGCTCTTCGTGACCCGGGCCGACACGCTGCGCAAGCACGCCGGGCAGGTCGCCTTCCCCGGAGGCAAGGTCGATGCGGAGGATAACGACGCGGTCGCCGCGGCCCTGCGCGAGGCACAGGAGGAAACCGGGCTGGACCCGGCCGGGGTGGAGATCCTCGGCGTGCTGCCCGATGCGGAGCTGCCCATCACCAACTTCATCGTCACCCCGGTCATCGGCTGGTGGCACCAGACCTCGGAGGTGTTCGTGGTCGATACGGCCGAATCCTCCACGGTCTTCCGCGCGCCCGTGGCCGACCTGCTGGATCCGGCCAACCGGGTCTCCGCGGTCGTCGAACGCGACGGGCAGCGCTTTTGCGCCCCGGCCTTCGACGTGGCCGGCGGCTTCATCTGGGGCTTCACCGGCATCATGCTGGATAGGATCTTCAACGACCTGGGCTGGACGCTGCCCTGGGACGAGGGCCGCGAGGTGCCCATCGCCGTCGGCGACCGCCGCAAGCCCTAGCGCCTGCCCCGCAGGTGGCCCCCGGCGGCCCCTCGCGCTACTTGGCCTGGTCGTAGGAGTCGACGATGACCGCGGTGACCGGGAAATCCACCGGGATCTGCCCGAAGAGCAGCGCGGAGGCGGTCCTGGCCGACTCGTGCACCAGTTGGACCACGGTGTCGGCCTGCTGCGCCGGGACGTGGAGCATGATCTCGTCGTGCAGGAAAAACACCAGCTCCCCGGCATCGATGCCCGCCGCGCGGCCCGCGTTCAGCCGCCTGCGCAGCTCGCCCATCCAGCACAGCGCCCATTCCGCCGCGGTGCCCTGGACGATGAAGTTGCGGGTGAAGCGCCCGCGCGAGCGGCCCTCGGCCTCCACGGCGCGTTGCTCGGCTTCCGATGAGGCCCGCGACCTGGACTTCAGCCAGGCCTCCGGTGCCTCGGGGGTGCCGCGGCCCAGGAACGTCGACACGCCGGCCCCGGCCTCGCCCTGCGCCGCGGCCCACTCCACCAGGCCCACGGCCTGGGGGTAGGTGGCCTTGAGCTTGGGCATCAGCCGGCCTGATTCCCCGCTGGTGGCCCCGTACATGGCCCCGAGCATCGCGACCTTGGCGTGGGCCCGGTCCCCGCCGAACCCGGCGTCGGCAATGCCCTGGTAGAGGTCCTGGGCGCGGGCGGCGGTGGCCAGCGCGTCGTCCCGGGAAAGCGCTGCCAGGATGCGCGGCTCCAGCTGCGCGGCATCGGCCACCACCAGCACCTTGCCCGGATCCGCCCGCACGGCGGAGCGGACCTGGTGCGGGATCTGCAGCGCCCCGCCGCCGTGGGAGGCCCAGCGCCCGGTGACCACCCCGCCGACGATGTACTCGGGGCGGAAGCGCCCGCCGGAAACCCAGCGGTCCACCCAGGCATAGCCGTTGGCGGTGGCCAGCCGGGCGATCTTCTTGTAGGCCAGCAGCGGCCCGATGACCGGGTGCTTGATCTCCGTCAGCTCCCAGGCCCGCGTGTTGGTCACCGCGATGCCCGCCCGGTTCATGGCCTTGAGCAGCTCCGCCGGTGAATCCGGGTTAAGCGTGGGCGCGTCCAGCAGCCGACGCAGTTCGGCGGCCAGCTCCTCCATCTTCGGCGGGCGCACCCCGGCCGGGACGCGGGGGCCCAGGGCCTCGTGCAGCAGCCGGTGGTGCTCTTCCACGTCCCAGGGCACCCCGGCATGGGTCATTTCGGCGCCGATGAGCGCGCCGGCCGACTCGGCGGCCAGCAACAGGCCCAGGCGTGCACCGCGCTCGGAGTCGGGGACCGCCGCACGCTGGGCCAGGAACTCGGCCAGCACGTTCTCCAGCGCCCCGGTGCTGTCCTTGGGCTCGGAGAACAGCTCTCCCTGGTCCGCGGAGACCCGGGCCGGAGGCAACAGGTGCGCGGGGGCGGCGGCGGAGGGATCCGCCTGGCGATGGATGGAGGCGAGGTAGCCGCCGTCCACCGCGTAGGGGGCGTTGCGCAGGATGGCGCGGACCAGGCCCACGTCGTGCACCCGCTCGATGCGCACCCCGGCGGCCAGCAGCCCCGGGTACCAGGAGTGCACCGAGTCGAAGACCCAACGCGGCTTCCTCGAGGCCTCCAGCTCCGCCACCACGGCCGGCAGGGAATTGCCGTACACCTGCACCGGGGGGACCAAGGCGGTGCCCGCGGCATCGACGAGCTGCACCACGGCGGCGGCCGATCCGGCTTCGGACTCTGGCTGGGACATGGAGTGGGTGGCCACTACCGCAAATTGCTGCACGCTCCATTCTCGCAGTTTCCTACCCGTCCCCGGCCGCGACCTGCCCCCGGCATTGCATTTCCTGCTTTCCCGCACACCCGGCGAGCCGGCGCGGGGCAGGTTGTCCTCCTGCTGCGGCCCGGGGGCTTCACCCCGCAACCATGCGGGGACCACGCTGTAAGGCATGAACGACGAGATGCGATTTGTGGCCCGGCTGCCCGGCGCGGGCCAGCGTACCCTGCAACTTCCGGCACTGCGTGCCGCCCGCGTCGGGCAGGATGCCCGGACGACGAAGACCGCCGCTGCGCCGGACCAGGCGACGCACGCCTCCCCGCAAGCGGAACCCTCCCCGCGGGCGGAACCGTTCCCGGGGCCGTCCCGGGGGCAGGAACCAGCCCGGGACGGCTCCGTCGGGGCGCAGCGCGCGGTTTCCGCCGATGCCCCCGTGAGCGGTGCCGGGTCCCGGCCGGCGGAACTTGCCCGCTGCATCCTGCTCAGCCGCGACGTGGAACTTGCCCAGGTGCTGGCCTCGATAGCCGTGGGGGCCGGGGTCCAGCTGCTGCCCTGCCGGGACGTGGAACAGGCCGCCGCCCACCGGGACGAGGTGATCCTGGTGGGCCAGGACGCGGTGGGGGAGATCGGGTCGCGGCTGGCGGCCTCCACGCTCATCCTCGTCGGGGCCGAGGAACACCAGGACGTGCTTTGGCGCGCGGCCGCCACCTGTCCCGGGGCCCGCGTGGCGGTGTTGCCGGCGGCCGCGGCATGGCTCGGCGAATACCTGGGGGAGCTGGGGCTGCACTCCGGACGCGCCCACCTCACCCTCGTCGCCGGGGCCGGCGGCGGGGCCGGAACCAGCACCTTCGCCGCCCTGCTGGCCGCCACCGCGACGCTGGACGGATCCCGCACCCTGCTGCTTGATGCGGACCCGCATTCGGCAGGGCTTTGGCCGGTGCTCAAGCCGCGGGAACCGGACGGGCTGGGATGGGAGGACCTGGAAAACTCCCGGGGCCAGCTCTCCCCGGGCCAGCTGGCCGAGATACTGCCGCTGTCCCAGGGGACCGCGGTGCTTTCCTGGGTGCGGAACCCCGGCTGCTTCGTGCCCTCCGAAGCCCTGCTGGCCGAGGTGCTGGCCGCCTCCCGGCGCATCTACGAGCACATCGTCATCGACGCGGGGCACTTCACCGGGGTCCCTGCATCCATGGCGGCTCTGGCAGACACCCGGCTGCTGCTGCTCGGGGCCCGCTCCGGGAACGCGGCGGCCGGCACCGGACGGCGGCTGGGGGAACGGGCGGGGGACTGGAAGCTGATCCTCACCGGCAAGCTCGGCTCCGGGATCGACACCCGCTTGCTGGCGCAACGGGCGGGCATCGAGCTCGGCGGATATTTCGCGCCCAGCCGTGCTATCTCGCGCGGCGCCGCGGACGGATCGCTGATGAACGTGTTGGTGCGCCGCTCGCTGCGCCGGACCGTGTCGTCGCTGGGCCAGGGCCAGGGTGAATCCCGGCAGCGGGCGGCGGAAACGGGGCAGGCGGCATGAGCGGGCCCGAGCCGACCCCTGGCGGGATTCCCGGGACCGTACGCCGCGGGCGCAGACGCTGGGAAGCCCAGGCGCCGGCCAGCGCGCAGGTACCTGCGGCCCCGGCCCGGGTCCTGGAGGAAGTCAGGCTGCGGGCCATGGGCCAGGGCGGCGGCTTGAGCGAGGTGGAGTTGGCCTCGGCGGTGCGGGCTTCCGGGCGCGTCATGGGAGCGGCGAGCAGCACCGAGATGCTGCGCAGCCTGAGCGACGACATCCACGGGCTCGGGGTCCTCGAACGCCTGGCCCAGGTCCCCGGAACCACCGACATCCTCATCGACGCCAAGGGACAGGTCTGGGTGGACGGTAGCGCGGGCCTGCACGCTTCGGAGCTCACCTTCACCGAACCCGAACAAATCCGTGCCCTGGCGGTGCGCCTGGCCGCGGCCGGGGGACGGCGGCTGGATGACTCCCAGCCCTTCGTCGACGTCTCCCTGGGCAACTACCGCATCCACGCGGTGCTGCCCCCGATCTCCACCGGCGGACCGCTGCTGTCCATCCGCATCAAGGGCAACCGGAACCAGCGGCTGGAGATGCTCGTCGAGGACCCCGGCTGGCTGGCGGCGCTCGGGGCCATCGTGGCGGCGAAACTGAACTTCCTGGTCTCCGGGGGCACCGGGGCCGGGAAGACCACGCTGCTGGCCGCCATGCTCGCCCGGGTCCCGGGCAACGAGAGAATCATCGTGGTCGAGGACTCCCAGGAACTCGCGCCCGCGCACCCGCACCTGGTGGGCCTGCAAAGCCGCGGCGGGAACGTCGAGGGGGCCGGGGAAATCGGGATGGACACCCTGGTGCGCCAGGCGCTGCGCATGCGTCCGGACCGGCTGGTGGTCGGCGAATGCCGGGGAGCGGAGGTGCGCGAGTTCCTCGGCGCCATGAACACCGGCCACGAGGGGGCGGCAGGCACCGTGCATGCCAACAGCGTCAGCGCGGTCCCGGCCCGGCTTGCGGCCATGGGAGCGCTCGCCTCCATGGATGCGGCCGCCACAGCGCTGCAGGCGGCCAGCGCACTGGACGTGCTCATCCACGTCTGGCGGGATCCCGCCACCGGCCTCCGCAGGCCCGTCCAGCTGGGCAGGGTGGTGCTCACCGAGGCAGGGACGCTGGCGGTGCGCATGATCAGGGAAACCGGGACGCGGGAGGCCGATCCCGGGGCCCTTGACTGGTTCAGGACGCGACTGCAAGCGGCGGGGGAGGCGAGCCCATGGTGAGCCTCGCCTGCGCGGTGGTCGCGCTGGGGACGGCGACGTGGCTGTGGCTGGCCCCCGGAAACACCCACCGCAAGCCACCGGCCGCCGGCGCCCGACCGGACCGGGTGCGTCGCCATCGAACGAACCTTGCAGCCGACGCCGAGGACTACGCCAAGCTCATTCGCCAGCTCGCTGCCCTGCTGCGCGCCGGCACCAGCCCGGCCGCGGCCTTCGGCCTGTTGGAGACCCTCTGGGCAGCGGGTTCCACCCGCACCGCTTCCGACATCCACACCGGCTGCACCCGTGCCCTGGCGCAGTGGCGCACCGGCGGGACCCTGCAGGAGGGGCTGGCCGCCCACGCGGTCGCAAGTCCGGGCCACGGGCGGCTGTGGAACCGCCTGGCTTGGTGCTTTGCCATCAGCCAGGAATCGGGGGCGGCGCTCGCGGACCTGCTCGACACCCTGGCCGAGGAAGCGGAGACCGCCGCCGACATGCACCGCGCCCTGCAGGCGGCGCTCGCCGGACCGCGGGCCACGAGCCGGCTGCTGACGTACCTGCCGGGCATCGGGCTGGGATTGGGCCAGTTGCTGGGCATCAATCCGCTGGCGGTGCTCACGACCCATTCGGTGGGCCGGGTCGCACTGGTTTGCGGGGTGTGCCTCTGGCTGGGCAACCGCTACTGGTGTGCGCGGATGTTGCGCGCCATCTCCAACAAGGTGCCCTCGTGATCGGGGCCATGGCGGCGGTGTTGCTGGCGGGGGTCGCGGTGTGGATCGGCATTTCGGCACCCGCCCGGCCCCCGTTCCCGGGACCTGGCAGGAGGTCGACGATTGCCCGGAACGGCCCCGAGGCGCCCGCCGAACCGGTGCCGCTGGTGCTTGAAATGTGCGCCACCCTGCTGGAATCGGGGCTCCCGATCCGGGCCGTGCTGCAGATCATTGGCACCAACGTCCCGGGGTACGGGTCCCTGCTTCGTGTCTCGCGCGCCCTGGATTTGAACGTCGGGTGGGAGAGCGCCTGGGGGCAGGGCACCGGGCCGGCCGGCGAACTCGAGCAGACCCTGCGCTTCACCCAGCTCTCCGGGGCCCCGGCGGCGGCCCTGCTGCGCTCCAGCGCCGCCGCCACGCGCAAACGTGCCGTGCGGGAGGCGGAGGCACGCGGTGCGGAATTCGGCATCAAGTTGGTGGTCCCGCTGGGTTTGTGTGCGCTTCCGGCCTTCATCGCCCTGGGCGTGGTGCCGGTGGTGATCTCCCTGATGCCGCAATTCTAGTGGCCGGCTCTTTCCCGCACCGCTGCCACGCCCTTCGCACGGGCGACAGGCACCGCCGCCCACTGTTATCCCCAGCAGGGCCACCAACCCTCCCGGGGCCCGGGAACAAACGCCCACACTCGAATCGGGAGCCGCCCACGGTCCGACGTCAGGGCCGGCGGCCAATCCCGACCCCCTCCAGGAGCAACCCGTACCCCCAGCACAAGCAAAGGACAAAACCATGGACAACAACATCGCCCCCGCCCCGGGCCACATCGACCTGCAGGACTCCATCGAGCCGCCATCCGGCGTGCTCAACGACGAGGAAGGCAGCACCACCGCCGAATTCGCCATCGTCACCCTGGCCGCCGTGGCATTCGCCGGCCTGTTGGTGAGCATTCTCTCCAGCGGCGACGTACGTGGACTGCTGATGGGCCTGATCCGTCAGGCTCTCTCCTTCTAGAAGAAAGGGATTATCACCATGGCCAGGCATTCACAGGCCGGCAGCAGCACCGCCGAGGTCGCCGTCTTGATGCCCGCCGTGGCCATCTTGCTGGCCGTGGTCGCGGGTGCGGGGGCGGTGGGAGGCGAGCAGGTGCGCATCCAGCAGGCGGCCAGCGCCGCGGCCAGGGAACTGGCGCGCGGTTCCGACCCCGGTGAGGCCGTCGGCACCGCCCAACGCATCGCCGGTGGCAGGATCAACGTCAGCTGCGGCCAGGGCGGCGGCTACGGCCACGTCGTGGTGCGTTCCGGAGTGGATTTGCCACTGCTTGGCGAGGTCCAGCTGCGGGCGGAGGCCCGCGCCCGCACGGAGCAGCAGCCATGAGCCAGGCCCGGCGCGGTGAACACGGCAGCGGGACGGTGCTCATGCTGTCCGTGGTGTGCGTGGCCGCGCTGGCACTGGTGGTGGTACTGATGTTCACGGCCGTCGCCCAGGCCGCGGCCAAGGCTGGCACCGCGGCGGACCTGGCGGCCCTTGCCGCCGCGGATGCCGCCCGCCGGCTGCTGCCGGGGGACCCATGTGGTGTCGCGGCCAGCACCGCCACGGCCAACGCGGCCACTCTGACCGACTGTTCGCGTCAGGGAACGGGCGGGGAAATCGTGACGGTGGCTGTCCACGTGGCGGTCTCGCCGGTGGGCTGGTTGCCGCCGGTGACCCGCGCCAAAGCGGTGGCACGGGCAGGACCGCCGCCGCAACCCTGGCGCGGGCCCTGAACCCGTGCCGGAGAACCACGGCGGGCGGTGCTGGCCTATCCTTCCTGGACTGGCCCGGCCGCCCGTTGGGCTTCCTGGAGGATGGCCGTGAGCAGGCGGACGGAACCAGCCTTGTCCAGCGGGTTGTTCTTGTTTCCGCACTTGGGGGACTGCACGCATGAGGGGCACCCAGTGGCACATTCGCAGGCGGCGATCGCGTCCCGAGTGGCACCGAGCCAGGCGCGGGCCTTGTCGAAGCCGCGCTCCGCAAAACCGGCGCCGCCGGGGTGCCCGTCGTAAACGAAAATCGTGGGCATCCCGGTGTCCATGTGCAGGGCGGTGGACACCCCGCCGATGTCCCACCTGTCGCTGGAAGCCACCAGGGGCAACAGCCCGATGGCGGCGTGTTCTGCCGCATGCAGGGAGCCCGGGAATTCCTCCGGGGTGATCCCTGCGGCCAGCAGCCGCTTCTCCGGGATGGTGAACCACACGGACTTGGTGTGCAGGTCCCGGGCCTCCAGTTCGAGCGGCTCCTCGGAGAGGATCTCGTTGCTCATCACCGACTTGCGCTGGAAGGAGACCACCTGGGTGGTCACCACCACGTCGCCGAAGTTCGCGGTGATCGGCCCCCAGTCCACGGAGCGGGCGGTGTCGACGACCTCGACGGTGGTGATGTCCCGGGCCTGGGTGTAGAAGTCGGGGTTGGCCCGGGTGACCATGACGCAGTGGTCGGTTTCGTTGAGCTCGTCGACCACGTAGGTTGCACCCTGGTGCACGTAGATGGCGCCGTTGTGGGCCTGGTAATGGGTTTGCGGCGAGTCCATGGTGCCCAGCAGCGCCCCGGTGTCTGATTCGATGATGCTCACCGGCCCGCCGCCGTCGGCACGCAGGTTCACCATGGAGGCTGCATGCTCGGGGTGCGTCCAGAACCAGCCGGCAGGGCGGCGGCGCAGGAACCCGCGCTCCACCAGGGAGTCGAGCAGTCCGTGCGCGCTGGGCCCGAAGGCAGCAAGGTCCTCGACGCGCAGCGGGAGTTCTTCGGCGGCGGCGCAGAGGTGCCCGGAGAGCACATAGGGGTTTTCCGGGTCGAAGACGGTGGCCTCGACCCCGGCCTCGAAAATCGCCTCGGGGTGGTTGACCAGGTAGGTGTCCAGCGGGTCGTCACTGGCCACCAGGACGGCGAGCGAATCCTGCCCGGCGCGCCCGGCACGCCCGATCTGTTGGAAGAACGAGGCCCGGGTCCCGGGCCATCCCGCCACCAGCACCGCGTCGAGTCCAGCCACGTCAATGCCCAGTTCAAGGGCCGAAGTCGAGGCCACCCCGAGCAGGGTCCCGTTGCGCAGAGCGTTTTCTAGCTCCCGGCGCTCGGCGGGGAGGTACCCGGAACGGTACGCGGCCACCCGCCCGGGAAGCGAGGGATGTACCTGGTCCACCATGGAGCGGGTGATCGTGGCGATGGTCTCGGCGCCGCGCCGGGACTTGATGAACGCCAGGGTCCGCACCTGGGAACAGACAAGGTTGGCCAGCAGGTTTGAGGTTTCGGCGATGACGGTGCGGCGCGTCGGCGCACCGTTCTCTCCGTGCAGCTCCGTCAGCGGCGGCTCCCACAGGGCAACGGTCACCGAACCCTTGGGGGAGAAATCGTTGGTGACCTCGCTGGCGGGGGTACCGATGAGCCGGGAAAACGATGCAGCCGGGTCCGCGCTGGTCGCGGAGGCGCCGATGAACACCGGGTCGGCCCCGTAGTGGGCACAGATCCGGCGCAGGCGGCGCAGCAGATTGGCAATGTTGGAGCCGAAGACCCCACGATACGAATGGGCTTCGTCGATGACGACGAACTTAAGCCGGCGCAGCACCCGCGCCCACCACGTGTGATTGGGCAGGATCCCGAAATGCAGCATGTCGGGGTTGGAGAGGATGAAGTTCGAGTGGTCCCGGATCCAGCGCCGCGCCGAGACCTCGGTGTCCCCGTCGTAGCTGGCGGCCCGAACGGTGGAAAGCGAGTAGCCCTCGATGGCCTTGAGCTGGTCGGCGGCCAGGGCCTTGGTGGGTGCCAGGTAGAGCACTGTTGCGTCGTTCGGGATCAGGCTGGCCTGGTTCGCCAACGACGAGGTGTGGATCGCGTTTAGGGCGGGGAGCTGGTAGGCCAAGGACTTGCCCGAGGCGGTGCCGGTCGCAACGATGGTGTGGTTTCCCTCGTGGGCGAGGGTGGCCGCCTGCACCTGATGCAGCCATGGCGTGTCCACGCCCGTGCGCTCAAAGGCGGTCCGTACTTCCGGGTGCACCCAGTCCGGCCATGGGCCGGGTAGCGCCTCTCTGGCTTCGATGATCCGGGAATGGAGCAGCGCCTGGGGTGTTGGCCCGTGGCCAAGCAGGGCGATCTGTTCCGAAAAAGCGTTCACTGCTTCATTGTGGCATCACCGGGAAGCCCCGGTGGCCAGGGCACAAAGAAAGTGGTGGGCCTCGCATCAGCGAGACCCACCACTTGGAGGTGCCGGAGCCGGTTAGGACTCCTGGCGTCCTTCAAAGAGTACGACGTTGCCCAGGTCGGTCCAGCCGAGGGACTTGTAGAGCTGTTGTCCGTCGATGCTGGCGATCAGCAGCCCCTCCTCGACATCGTGCTCCAAGGCGAGGGAGACCAATGCGCGCATGGTCAGGCTGCCCAGTCCGCGGCGGCGGAAATCCGGTGCCGTGATGATGCGGTCAAAAATTGCGTAGCCGTTTACCGCCGAAACGTGACCGCTGGCGGCCACGACCTGTGGGTCCTCGTCCGGGTGGATGGAGACGTAGGCGTGGGCCTGGTCGCGTTCGATCTGGAAGGAAAACCCGTCGTATGGACGGGGCTCTTCGACATCGTGGCCGCTCATCTCCGTGACCATCAGGACCTCATCGGCATTGAGTACCTTGAGTCCGGCCGCCTGTGCGGCATCGATCAGCGATGCGGTTTCATCTGCGAATGCCGTCAGACGACGCTTGGGATGCTTGTGCAGCGTTTCGGCGACGGCAACCAATTCCTCATTGGAGGGCTCGTAAATGACATACTCCCAGTCACCCGAGGTGTCATGGCGCAAGGCAGCATGGACCCGGCCCTCGTGCCTGCTCTCGTAGCCTCGTGCACCAGCCCAGCCCGTTACCCATGTACCGATTAATTCATCGCTTGCAGAAGATCCCATATTCCGACCCTACCCCGTGAACTGCCTACATGCCGTGCATTTAGGCGAACTGTTGCAACCTTGAAACACAGTGTTCACCCGGTGATGGTTGCCACTTCACGTGCTCCACGTGCAATCTAGGCCATACCCTTAATAGCGTGTCGCAGAACCGAATTGTCTTGTATTACGCCTTCACCCCGCTAGCCGACCCCGAGGCCGTGCGCCTCTGGCAGCGAGCCCTGCTGGAGAGGTGGGGCCTGCGCGGCCGCATCATCATTTCCAGTCATGGCATCAACGGAACGGTCGGGGGTGAGATCAAAGATGTCAAGGCCTATGTGAAGGCCACCCGGGAATATCCGGCGTTCAAGAAAATGGACATCAAGTGGTCGGAGGGTTCGGCTGATGACTTCCCGCGGATCTCGGTCAAGGTCCGCGAGGAGGTGGTGTCCTTTGGCGCCCCCGGCGAGTTGGAAGTCGACGAAAACGGTGTGGTGGGCGGCGGAATTCATCTCAAGCCCGAAGCCCTGCATGAGCTCGTAGAAACCAAGAAGGCCGCGGGCCAGGAAGTTCGCTTCTTCGATGGCCGCAACGCCTTCGAGGCCCAGATCGGGAAGTTCAAAAATGCGATCGTGCCTGATGTCGAAACCACCCATGACTTCATTGCCGAGATCGAATCCGGCAAGTACGACGACATGAAGGACCAGCCGATCGTCACCTATTGCACCGGCGGCATCCGCTGCGAAGTTCTTTCGGCGCTCATGGTCAAGCGGGGCTTCACGGAGGTCTACCAAATGCAGGGCGGCATCGTGCGTTATGGGGAAACCTATGGCGACAAGGGCCTGTGGGAAGGATCACTGTATGTGTTCGACAAGCGCATGCACATGGAGTTCAGTGACGATGCGGTGACCATTGGGCAATGCGTGTGTTGTTCGGCCCCAACGAACAAGTTCGAGAATTGCTCCAACCTTTCATGCCGCAACCTTCGGCTTTTCTGCGCCGATTGCGCTGCCCACGAGGAACTGCGCCGGTGCCCCGAATGCGTGACCGAAGCCAAGGAGCTTACCGAAGCGTTGTAGGGCGGCCCCGGGCCATGAATCACCGAATGCCGGAGCGCTAGGTTCTCCGAGCGACATAGGGCGGTTCGCTTCCAAGCAGTTCAGGCTGGGGGCGGACCGCCTCTTTGCATGGCCTTTTGCTTGCCCGTTATTGGGCCTGGGCATGGGAAGTCACCGGCAACGCAACCCTCAGAACAGGGGTGGGCTTTGGGCGCGGTCGCGCCAGTGGTTGTTGCGTCGGGGTTTTTGTTCGGGGTCCATGAACTTGGGCAGGATGACGCTGAAGAGCCC
>NZ_JBIXLN010000066.1:0-16375 GCF_045798555.1 Paeniglutamicibacter sp. MACA_103
GCGGCGTCTTTGCTAGGGCCCCGTTCACCGCGGTGCTCTGGTTGGTGGTGCTGGGCGGCGGCGTGGCCACCGGCGCGCTGAGCGGCAGCGTCGGACACGAGCCCTGGTTCGCCGCGCTGTCCTACGGATTGCCATCCTTCAGCACCGGCAATTGGTTCACGACGCTCAGCGGCATGTTCATCCTCTCCGAGCCCGTGGCCTACCTCAGCGTGCTTGCGTTGATACCGCTGGGCGTGGGCTGGCTGGAGGCGACCCGCGGCACCAGGACCGCGGTGCTGGCCTTCTTCGGCGGACAAATTGCCTCGGTGCTGCTGACCGCGGCCACCTTGCTGCTTTTCCGCAATCTGGGCTCCGAATGGATCGACGCGCTGGCCAACGACGTGGACACCGGCCCCTCCGGCGGCATCTTCGCGGCCCTGACGCTGGCCGCCTGCCATGTGCGCCAACCCTGGCGGGCCCGCTGGCAATTCCTGCTGCTGGCCTTCGCGGTGCTCAGTGCAACCCTCTTCGGGGAGGTCCCGGACCTGGAACACAGCGCCGCGATCCTGCTGGTGCTCATACTGAAGCGCCGCAGCATCGATCGGCCGAACCTGCGCGAGCAGCGCTTCATCGCCTGGGCTGGCCTGCTGGGCCTGGTCGCCGTCCAGATCCTGACCATTCTCGTGCCCACGCACGGGCCGTTCGGCCCCACCCAAGCCGGCGGCGGCCGCATCGCGGTCCTCTTCGATGCTGCCCTGGCCATCGGGTTGGCCCGCGGCCTGCGTTCGGGCCGCCGCATCGCCTGGATTGCCGCACTGGTGCTGGCGGTGCTCAACGTGCTGCGCGGGGTGCTCGGGATCAGCCTGGTGCTCACCATGGGCCCGCAGCTGCCCCACGGTTCCGGTCTTGCATCGTTGGCCGCTGCGGTGGCCGGGCTGTGGCTGCTGCTGGCCGCGCACCTACTGGTGTGCTGGCGGGCCTTCGGGATACTGCGCCACCGTCGGCTGCGCACCGATGCCGGCCAGAGAACGCTGGAACGGGCCGACGTGGTGACCGCGCTAAAGCGTCACGGCGGGGGCACGCTGTCCTGGATGGGGACCTGGGACGGAAACGAGCACCACCTCAGCCCCGGCGGATCCCTGCTGGCCTACCAGGTCCATGCCGGCTGCGCGATCTCCCTGGCAGACCCCGTGGGGCCTCCGCAAGACCGGGATGCGGCCATGAACCATTTTGCGCACGCCGCCGAGGAGGCCGGGCTCATCCCCTGCTTCTTCTCCGCCTCCGCCCCGCCGGCCGCCCACCCGGACCGGTGGCGGGCCATGGAGATCGCCGCGGACACGCTCGTCGCGCTGCCGAACCTCGAATTCGCCGGCAAGGCCTGGTCGGACGTGCGCACCGCACTGAACCGGGCTGCCCGGGAACGGGTCGGCTTCCGGCTCACGCTGCTGATCGACGAGCCGGCGGAGGTGCGCCGCCAGCTGGAGGAGATCTCCAGTGCCTGGGTCGGGGACAAGTCGCTGCCGCAGCTGCGCTTCACGCTCGGAACCCTCGCCGAGGCCGCGGACCCGGCCGTGCGCGTGGCGCTGGCCGAAGATGCGGCCGGCGAGGTGCAGGGATTCCTGTCCTGGTTGCCAGTCCATGCCCCGGGCGGGGCCGTCGCGGGCTGGACGCTGGATTTGATGCGCAGGCGCGAGGGCGGCTTCGGCCCGGTGATGGAGTTGCTCATCGCGTCCTCGTTGCGCGGCTTCGCCGCCGAGGGTGCGGCGTTCGCCTCGCTCTCCGGCGCCCCGTTGGCCCACATCCAGCACCAACGGGCCGAGGAGCCGGTGGACCGGGTGCTGGCGGCACTCTCACGGGCCTTGGAGCCGCTCTACGGGTTCGGTTCCCTGCAGGCGTTCAAGGCCAAGTTCAATCCGCGCACCGTGCCGCTGTATCTGGTCTACCGCGACGAATCGGATCTCCCGAGGATTGCCGGCGGGCTGGCGCGCGCGTTCGTGCCCGAGGCCAGCGTGGGGCAATTGGCCCGCGAGGGGTTCGGCGCCCTGCGTGAATTGCGCGGGCGCAGGGGCCCTACGCGGCGTCGAAGCCGTCGATGAGCTGCAGGAACTCGCCCTCGGCCAGGATCGCGACGGGCTGCCCGGCCTCCTGCAGGCGCAGCACCCGCTTGGCCTTGCCGGTGAGCCGCCCGGTGGACAGGTCCTCGGGCACGAAGCCGTCGCCGACCACCAGCACCGTGGTGGCGCGGGTGACGCGGCTGGCGGTGTTGGCCCCGCGCTCCGCCGCCCGGTCCTTGGCCACCTGGCGGGAGATGCGCAGGTTTCCGGTGAACACGACCATCTCGCCATAGAGCGGGTGCGCCGGGTCCGCCTGCGGGTCCCCGGTGCGGTCCTCGCCCTCCTGCGGCCAGGCGGCCCACTCGGGCTGCACGGGCACCGCGTTGCCGCTGGCGGCCCAGCCCTGGGCGTCGCGCGTGGCCTTGGACAGCGCGTCGCCGGGCACGTAGGCCGGGGCGAAGCCCATCTTCACCTTCAGCGTTTCCGCGGCGGCGGCCACGGCGTCGGCGTCCTGGCGGCGGGCGATGTCGATCATGATGTTCGCGCAGGCCCGGGCATCTGCCAGCGCGTCGTGGTGGTTCTCCATCGGGGAGCCGGCCTCCTCGGCCACGAAGGGCAGCGAGTAGGAGGAGAGCTCGTAGGTGCGCCGGGACATCTTCACGGTGCAGGCGTAGTCGAAGGCCGGGCCGGCCAGTTCGGAGACCTCCAGGGCGGAGCGGATCACGCCGAGGTCGAAGGCCGCGTTGTGCGCCACGAGGGTGTCGGTGCCGATGAAGTTGGCCATCGGGGTGAACAGTTCGCCGAAGCGCGGGGCGTCCGCCACCATGTCGGCGGTGATGCGGTGGATCATCACGTTGCGCGGATCGAAGTGGTCGAAACCCTCCGGCGGGCGCATCAGCCAGGAGGCTTCCTCAACGATCTTGCCGTTGCGGACCCGGCTGAGTCCGACGCTGCAGGCGGAGCCACGGAATCCGTTGGCGGTTTCAAAGTCGATCGATGTAAAGTCCAAGGCCACGAACCAAAGGATACCGCCGATCCCCCGCGCCTTGGGCACCGCGACCTCTGCATGTGGCGCGAATGACATCGCCTGGCGCGCACAAAACCCCTGACCGGGCACGCCCAGCCACGCATGTGGCCGGGCCAACCCGGCAGGGGTTTCGGCTTGTTTATTGACCGGTTGTGGCCGGCTCACTGGCTGCGGCCGGCCGGTCGCTCACCGGCCGGACCCTACGTGGTGGCCCGGCGCAGGGTCAGGTAGGACCCGCCGGCCAGCGCCACGCACACCAGGCCCAGCACGATGGAGAGCCCCAGCACCTGCATCGAGGCGAACCAGGCGCCCAGCTGCGGCCACGCGTCGTTGAGGGCCACCAGCGCGAGCAGGCCCAGCACCAGCACGGCAAAGCCGATGCCCGCCGAGAGCAGGCCGGTGGCCTTCCAGCGCAGGTACACCGTGGCGCACCAGAACCCGATCATGAACAGCAGCACCATGGCCACGAAGTAGAACAGGATCTGGACCAGGGGGTGGTTTCCGGCGATCCAGCCCAGGGCGAAGAGCTGGCCGTTGAATCCCCAGCCGCCGGTCGCCGTTTCCACCAGCCCGAGCAGGTAGTAGAGGACCGAGTACCCCAGGGCGATCAACGCGAAGAGCCCGAGGGTGCCCAGGTAGAACGTCCTGCGCGAGACGCTCATGGCCTGAGAGAACGGGAACGTGAGGGTGAGCGACTGGATGCCGAGGGCCAGGAAGTACCACATGGGCGCCTGGGCGGCGCCGGAGAACATCGGCCCCTCGACGGCGTCGCGGGGAATCAAGGCCCAGATGGCGAACGTGAAGGCGGTGGCGGCCACCAGGATCACCATCGGGATCCCGAGGAAGGTCCACTTGTTGATCAGTTGCATGCGGGCAACCTTGATGACGCGGTTCATTTGAGGGCCTCCTGGTATGCCTCGGGGTTCACGTGTTCCTGGGCGGCCATGGTGGTGCGCACGACCAATTGCTGCAGCGGCACCGGGGACAGCTCCAGCCCGAGCTCGGCGGCCATGGCCCGCTGGGTCTGCCCCAGCCTCCCTTGGATGGTCACCGAGGCAAGGGATCCAAGCGAATCGCGGTGCAGCACGCGGTAGCCGTCGATGAAGCCCTCGACGGTCTCCCGGTTCCCGGTCACCGCGACGGCCGAGCCGCGCAGCGACTCGGCGTCCTCGTCCAGCAGGATCCGGCCCCTGTCGATCACCACGACGTGCTCCAACAGGTTCGCGATCTCGTCGATCAGGTGGGAGGAGAGCACGATGGTGCGCGGGTGCAGCGAATAGTCCTCGACCAGGCGGTCGTAGAAGATCTGCCGGGCCACGGCGTCGAGCCCCAGGTACGGCTCGTCGAAGACCGTGATTTCCGCCCGCGAGGCCATGCCGATGATGACGCCCACGGCCGAGAGCTGCCCGCGCGAGAGTTTCTTGATCCTTCGTTTCAGCGGCAGCGCGAAGTCGGCCACGAGGCTCTCGGCCAGCTCCTGGTCCCAGTTCGCGAAGAACAGGGCGGCCGCCTTGAACGCCTGCGCGGGCGTGAAGTCGTCGGGGTACTTCTGGGATTCGCGGATGAAGCAGATCCGGGCCAGCGTCCCGTCGTTCTCATAGGGGTTGGACCCGTGGATGAGCACCTCCCCGCTGCTGGGGAAGCCTTGGCCGGTGAGGATGGACATGAGGGTGGTCTTGCCCGCTCCGTTGCGGCCGAGCAGGCCGTAGATACGGTCCGGCTCCAGGGCCAAGGTGACATCGTCCAGTGCCGTGACCTCGCGGAAGGACTTTTTCAGGTTCCTCACCTCGATGGCGGGCGGGGATGGGTGGCTCATGGGATGACACTCCCTTCGGCTGCATCTGCAGCCAGTGATTGGCGGATCATGTTGCTGAGCTGGTCCCCGTCGATGCCGAGTTTCCTTGCCTCGCGGGCCAGCGGCTGGATGTACTGGGTTTGGAAGGAGTTGCGCCTCACCTGGAGCAATTGCTCGCGGGCGCCGCTGGAGACGAACATGCCGATGCCTCGTTTCTTGTACAGGATCCCGGTTTCGACCAAGAGGTTCACGCCCTTGGCCGCGGTGGCCGGATTGATGCGGTAGTAGGCCGCGAACTCGTTGGTCGAGGGGACCTGGGCCTCCTCGGCCATCGTGCCTGCGACGATCTCGGACTCGACCAGTTCCGCGATCTGGATGAAGATCGGCCGCGAATCATCAAATGTTGCCACTTCGGCCCACCTCCTTGGCTCGCACCACCCCGCCAGCTTCTCTGGTTGAGTGGTTCATTACTGGTGTAACTAACCTACGAGTCGGCCGTCCGTACTGTCAAGGGTTGCGGCGGATCCCCTTGGGAACCTCCGGGCCGTCCGGGACGACCTCCGGGCAGCAAAAAGCCCGGACCTGTTTGGTTGCCTCGCATGGTGCGAAGCGATCAAGCGGGTCCGGGCCGGAAGACTCGGGGCCTTGCTGCCGGAGCGGCTACTCCGCGTTTTCCGGTTCCAGGACCGGGGTCTTCTTGGCCGCCCGGGACTTGCGGACCTTGAGCACCAGCCACAGCACCAGCAGCAGGAACACCACGACGATGACGATCTTCTGGAAGACATCCGCGTAGGCCTCGACTACGTGCCAGTTCTCCCCCAGGTAGAACCCGGAGAGCACGAAGATGGAGTTCCAGATCAGCGATCCGGCCGCGGTGAGCCCCAGGAACTTGCCCTGGTTCATCTTGGTGATGCCGGCGGGGATGGAGATCAGCGAGCGGAAGATCGGGATCATGCGGCCGAAGAACACGGCCTTGGATCCGTTGCGGTCGAACCAGCCCTCGACCTTGTCGACGTCCTCGAGGTCCACCAGCGGCAGCCACCCGAAGATCGCGCGGGTCCGTTCACGGCCCAGGGCCCTGCCGACCCAGTACAGCGCATAGGCCCCGACGATCGAGCCGATCGTGGTCCAGAGCAGCGCCTCGAAAAGCGAGAACGACCCCCGGCTGGCGGTGAAACCGGCCAGCGGCAGGATGACCTCGGAGGGCAGCGGCGGGAAGAGGTTTTCCAGCGCGATGGCCAGCGCGGCACCGGGTGCCCCGATGAGCTCCATCAGGTGCACCGCCCAGTCGGCAAATCTCGAGATCAGGCTTCCGCCGGAGGTGTCGGCGGTCGCGGCCTGTAGCGCAGTCAAGGTAGTCATTGCCTTTCAGTGTCCCTTAAACCACCGCTTATCCGCAGGAACGGACACCACTATGTGTTCAATGCCTCACCTGACGGGCGCCGGAGCCAGGGCCACCCGGGTGCTGTCGGCGGCCGCGCTGGACTCGATCGCGGCCAGGACCCGCTGGACCTCGAGCCCGTCGGCAAAGGACGGCGTTGCAGTCGTTCGGCCCTCGATGGCCAGCAGCAGGTCGCGGATCTCGTGGGTGAAGGTGTCGCCCCACCCCAGCACATGGCCGGTGGGCCACCAGCCATCCAGGTAGGGGTGCTCCGGCTCGGTGACCAGGATGGACTTGAAGCCCTGTTCGCCCGCCGGCGCGTCGGCGTCGCACAGCTGCAGGTGGTTCATCGATTCCAGGTCGAAGGCCAGGGACCCGCGCGAGCCGTAGGCCTCGATCCTGAAGGCGTTCTTGCGCCCGGTGGCCATTCGGGAAGCCTCCACGGTGGCCACCGCGCCGTTGTCCAGTTCGAGGGTGGACCAGATCGCGTCGTCGACCGTGACCTCCTCGTCCCCCGCGGCGCCGGGGCGCCGGGTGACGAAGGTCCGGCTGGTGGCCGACACGGAGGAGACCTTCCCCCCGGTGAGGAAGTGGACCTGGTCCACGGCGTGGGAGCCCAGGTCACCCAGGGCCCCGGAGCCCGCCTCCTCCTTGCGCAGCCGCCAGCTCATGGGCGAGGCCTCGTCGGTGAGCCAGTCCTGGTAGTAGCGGATGTTCAACTGGCGCAGCTCCCCCAGCCGGCCGGCCGCCACCAGGTCCCGGGCCAGTGCAAGGGCCGGGACCCGGCGGTAGTTGAACCCCAGCATCGACACGACGCCCGCCGAGGCCGCCGCGGCGGCGGCCTCGGCCATCGCCTGCGCCTCGGCAACGGTGTTGGCCAGCGGCTTTTCCACCAGCACGTGCTTGCCGTGCTCCAGGGCGAAAAGCGCGATCTGCGCGTGCAGCGCCCCGGGGGTGCAGATGTCCACGATGTCGACGTCATCGCGCAGGATGCTCGCGCGCCAGTCGGTGCTTGAGTCCTCCCACCCGTAGCGCCGCGCGGAGGCCGCGACGTTCGCGGCGTCCCGCCCGACGAGCACGCGCATGGCGACCTGCGGGGTTTCGAAGGTGGCGTTGACATTGCGCCAGGCCTGCGAATGGGCCTTGCCCATGAACGAGTGGCCGATAACTGCTACGCCAAGGGCCGAGCTGGTTCTGGACATCTGATACTCCTTGAGGTGGTGCTGCCGGGGTGCGGTTCGGTGGTGCGGCGGGGGGTTTAGGACTCGAAGGCCGTCGGCAGGTACTTCTCGACGTTCTCCTTGGTGACCACCGCGGCGTAGAGCACGATCTCGCGCGGGATCTCGATGTCCATCAGGTCGCCCAGGGCCTTGTCCTGCGCCACGAGCCGGGCCACGCGCACGCCGTCGGCGGCCTGGTAGGCCGGGTAGACGGTGGTGGCCTTGACAACGGAGTCGCCGGACTGGATCTCGCGCATCATGTTGGCCGAGCCGCCGTTGCCGACCATGAAGAACTCGTCGCGGTCCGCGGCCTTGATGGCCGCCAGCACGCCGACACCCTGGTCGTCGTCGTGGTTCCAGATGGCGTCGAGCTGCGGGGCCGCCTGGAGCAGGTTGGAGGCCGCCTTTTCGCCGGACTCCACGGTGAACTCGGCCGGCACCCGGTTGGAGACCTCGAGCCCGCACTTGGCCAGCGCATCCTTGAAGCCGCGGCTGCGGTCCTGGGTCAGCGGCAGCGAGTCGATGCCGGGGATCTCGCCGATCTTGGCGTCCTTCTTGCCGTCGAGCTCCTTGCAGATGAAGTCGCCGGCGGAGACGCCCACGCCGTAGTTGTCGCCCAGCACCGTGACGCGCGAGGACTGCGCGGTGCTGAACTCCCGGTCGACGTTGATGACCGGGATGCCGGCGTCCATGGCCTTCTGCGCGACCTGGGTCAGCGCGGCGCCGTCGAAGGGCAGCAGCACGATGGCGTCGACCTTGTCGTTGATCATGGTCTCGACCTGACTGATCTGCACGCTGACGTCGTTGGTGCCCTCGGCGACCTTCAGCTCGACGTCGGGGTACTCCTTTGCGGTTTCCACGGCCAGGTCGGTCATGGCGGCCATGAAGCCGTGGTCGGCGGCCGGGACGGAGAAGCCGATGGTGACCTTCTCGCCGGGCTCGGCGTTGGAGCCGGCGGCCGCGGGTGCGGCGGGGGCGCCGGTGGCCGGCGCGGTGTCCGCCGGGGCGTTGGAGACGCAGGCGGTGAGCATGAACGCCGAAGTGGCCAGCAGGGCTGCGGCGCCGAGCATCTTCTTCGGGCGTGCGGTGGACTTGAACATGGCTTCTCCCTTGAAACGGTGTGTGGTGCGGGTGTGGGTGGTGCGGGTCAGGTGCGGGACTGCCGGGCGGCCAGCTGGCGCTGGATCAGCACGGCGATCACGATGATGGCGCCCTTGGCGACGAGCTGGACCGAGAGCGAGAGGTTGTTCAGCGTGAAGATGTTGGTCAGCGTGGAAAAGATCAGCACGCCGAGCACGGTGCCGAAGATCGAGCCGCGGCCGCCGGTGAGCAGGGTCCCGCCGATGACCACCGCGGCGATCACGTCGAGCTCCAGCCCGGTGCCGTGGGTGGCGCTGCCGGTGGTGGTGCGGGCCATGAGCATGAACGCGCCGATGCCGGCGCAGAGCCCGGCCAGGGCGTAGATGGCCATGGTGTGCCGCTCGACCTTGATGCCCGCCAGCCGCGCGGCCTCGGGGTTGCCGCCGATGGCGAAGGTGCGCCGGCCGAAGGTGGTGCGGTTCAGCAGCACCCAGCCGCCCAGGGCCACCAGGATGAACACCAGCACGATGACCGGGATCCCGAAGAGGTTCCCGCCCACCGCCTCGAGGAACGGGTCGACGGTGATGATCTGGGTCTTCTTGTCCGAGATGATCTCCGCCAGCCCGCGGGCCGCGGCCATCATGGCCAGCGTGGTGATGAAGGAGACGACCTTGCCGTAGGCGATCAGGATCCCGTTGACCAGACCGGCCGCGGCGCCGACCCCCATCGCGGTGAGCGCCATGAAGATCCAGGAGGTCGAATCGGCGAAGGCCTGCCCGGAGAGCGTCGTCGCCCAGACCGCCGAGAGCGCCAGGATCGCGCCGACCGACAGGTCGATGCCGGCGATGGTGATCACGAAGGTGGCCCCGATGCTGACCACCCCGGTGACCGCGGCCAGGCGCACGATGGTCATCACGTTGTTGGAGTCGGCGAACCTGTCCCCCGCGGTGACGGTGCCCAGCACCGCGAGCAGGACCAGGGCCAGGATCAGCCCCATGTTCCGGCGCAGCCCGGCATCCAGCAGCCATTTCATGGCGCTGCGCCGGGGAGGCAGGCTCGGCGCCGGCTTGAGCTCGGTTTCGGCCGCGGTGCTCATAGTGTGGTTCCTTCCATCACGAGGTCAAGAATCTGGTGTTCGCTCAACTCATTGGCCGGCGCCCGGTGCACGATCCGGTGCTCGGAAACGACCAGCACCTCGTGGCACAGCCCCAGGACCTCTTCGAGTTCGCTGGAGACCACCACGATGGCGATGCCCGCCCGGGAGAGCCCGGCAATAAGGCTGTAGATTTCGCTGCGCGCCCCCACGTCGACCCCGCGGGAGGGTTCATCGAGCAGCAGCACGCGGCAGCCGTGCGAGAGCCAGCGGCCCAGCACGACCTTTTGCTGGTTGCCGCCCGACAGCGTGCGGGCCTCGCGCAGCGGGTCGGCCGGGCGCAGGTCCAGTTTCCGCACCTGCTCCATGCTGGCCCGGTACTCGGCGTTCTGGCTGGTGAAACCGGCGGTGGCGTAGCGCCCGATGCTGGCCAGGGTGAAGTTGGCGACCAACGTGTCATCGAGCAGCAGCGCCTGGCTCTTGCGCTCCTCCGGGCACAATCCCATGCCCGCGTTCACGGCCGAGACCGTCGATCCGGGGCGCAGCAGCTTGCCGTCGACGTCAACGGTCCCGGCGACCGGCTTCGTGGTTCCGTAGATGGCCCCGAGGATCTCGGAGCGGCCCGAGCCCACCAGCCCGGCCAGCCCCAGCACCTCCCCGGCGCGCACGGAGAAGGAGAGCGGCTCGTGGCCCGGGGCCACGACCAGGTCGGTCACCGAGAGGATCTCGGCGGCATCCGGCGCGACGGCGGCGCGCTCCGGGAAGACGTTGGTGATCGAGCGGCCGGTCATGAGCTTGATGAGTTCGACGTTGGGGGTCTCGGAGACCTGCAGGTTGGAGGCCACCGCCCGTCCGTCCTTCAGGACGGTGATGCGGTCCCCGATCACCCGGATTTCCTCGAGCCGGTGGGAGATGTAGATGACGGCGACGCCGCTGGCGGTGAGCGTGCGGACGGTGTCGAAGAGGTTGCGCACCTCCTCGGAGTCCAGGACCGCGGAGGGCTCGTCCATGATGATCAGCCGGACCTCGCGGGACAGGGCCCGGGCCATGGAGACGATCTGCTGGCCGGCGGCGGAGAGCTCGCCGACCTCCATCTGCGGGGAGATCTCCGGGTGGCCGAGGCTGGCCAGCAGGCGCGCGGCCTCGAGTAGCTCGGCCCGGCGGGAACTGAAGCCGCCCCGGGATTTTTCGTGGCCCAGGAAGATGTTCTCGGCCACGGTGAGGGTCTCGACCAGGTCGAGCTCCTGGTACATGGTGCCGATGCCGGCCTTGATCGCATCGTCCGGGCTGGAAAAGGCGATCTCTTGGCCGTTGAGCAGGATCTGGCCCTCGTTGGGCCGGTGGGCTCCTGCCAGCACCTTGATCAGCGTGGACTTGCCGGCGCCGTTTTGGCCGAGCAGGCAGTGGACCTCGCCGGCGGAGACCTCGAAGGAGACATCCTGCAGGGCGATGATGCCGGGGAACCGCTTTTCGATCCCCCGCATTTCAAGCAGGTGCGCCCTGCCCGGGGCGGCTCCTGTGGCTACGTCGTCACTCATAGTGATGGACGTTACACGGACTTATGATTATTGTCGAGCAAAAGTCGAGAAGACTCTGACATTACTGGTGACGAAGGCTACATCTTCTGCCTAATATGCTTCACTAGTTCCATGGCCTTGACGATGATTCCCCCCAAGCCACCCATCCCGGGAACGGGTGCCGGCGAGCTGTTCCAGCTCCTGCGCGACGGGCGGCCCCGCACCCGATCCGAGCTGGCAACCCGGACCGGACTCTCCCGCTCCACGATTGCCGCCCGCATCGACGCGCTGCTGGACATCGGGCTCATCGGCGCCGTCGGACCCGCCCTCTCATCCGGCGGCCGGCCGCCCTCCACCTTCGCCTTCGCCCCGGATTCGCGCACCGTGCTGGCTGCCGACCTCGGCGCCGCCCACGGGATCCTGGCCTTGACCGACCTGGCCGGGAACGTCATCGACCACCTGCGCGCCGACCTCGACATCACCGCCGGCCCGGAGCCAGTGCTCGACTGGGTGGTGCGCAGCTTCGCCGAACTGCTGCACCGCAACGGGCGCGACACCACGACGCTCTCGGGGATCGCCATCGGCGTCCCGGGGCCCGTCGAGCATTCGACCGGGCGGCCCACCAAGCCGCCGATCATGCCCGGATGGAACGACTTCGACATCCCCGGCACCGTGCAGCGGACCTTCGACGTGCCGGTGCTGGTGGACAACGACGTGAACATCATGGCCCTGGGCGAACAGTCCTTCAACTGGCCGGACACCGAAAACCTGATGTTCGTGAAGGTCGCCACCGGCATCGGGGTCGGCATCATCAGCGGCGGCGAGCTGCAGCGCGGCGCCCAGGGCTCGGCCGGGGACCTCGGGCACGTCCAGGTTCCGGGTGGAGCGGACACGCTGTGCCGCTGCGGAAACTCCGGCTGCCTCGAGGCGCTGGCCGGGGGCCCGGCGGTCGCCAGGAACCTGGCCGCCTACGGCATCGAGGTCGCCACGGCCTCCGAGGTCGGCAAGCTGGCCGAGGCCAACAACACCGCCGCGATCCAGGTGCTGCGCCAGGCCGGGCGCGACATCGGCTCGGTGCTGGCCATGTGCGTGAACCTGCTCAACCCCTCGGTGATCGTGCTGGGCGGGCGCCTGGCCAACGCCGGGGAGCACGTGATCGCCGGGGTCCGCGAACAGGTTTACTTCCGCTCCACGCCGCTGGCCACCCAGCACCTGGTCATCGTCGGTTCGGCCGCGCGGGAAATGGCGGGGGTGCGCGGGGCCAGCATGCTGGTGATCCAGCACGTCCTCTCGGCAGCCGCCGTCGACGAGCTGGTGCAGCAGCGCAGCTCCCCGCAGCCCGCCGCGGCCGCCAGGTAACGGCCGCACGCACCCCATTCCCTCCCCGAATTCCGCACCGCACCAGGGGCCATGGACGGCCCGGCAAAGGAGATCGCCACCATGACCAGCACCGGTTCGACCCACCCGGTCACCCTCTTCACCGGCCAATGGGCGGACATGCCCTTCGAGCAGGTGGCGGCGCATGCCGCCGCGTGGGGCTACGACGGCCTGGAGATCGCCGCTTCCGGCGACCACCTGGACCTGCGCCGCGCCGACGAGGACGATGCCTACCTCCAATCGCGCCTGGACATCCTGGAGCGCCACGGGCTGAAGGTCTACGCGATCTCCAACCACCTCACCGGCCAGGCAGTGTGCGACGACCCCATCGACTTCCGCCACGAGGCGCTGGTGCGCCCCTACACCTGGGGCGACGGTGAGCCCGAGGGCGTGCGCCAGCGCGCCGCCGAGGACATGAAGCGCGCGGCCCGGGTGGCCCGCAAGCTCGGCGTGGACACCGTGGTGGGTTTCACCGGATCGAAGATCTGGCCGTACGTCGCCCAGTTCCCGCCGGTCCCGGCCTCGGTCATCGATGCCGGCTACCAGGACTTCGCGGATCGCTGGAACCCCATCCTCGACGTGTTCGACGAGCAGGGCGTGCGCTTCGCCCACGAGGTCCACCCCTCGGAAATCGCCTACGACTACTGGTCATCGGTCCGCACCCTGGAGGCCATCGGGCACCGGGAGGCCTTCGGGTTCAACTGGGACCCGAGCCACATGATGTGGCAGAACATCGACCCGGTCGGCTTCATCTGGGACTTCAAGGAGCGGATCTACCACGTGGACTGCAAGGACACCCGGATGCGCACCCCCAACGGGCGGGCCGGGGTGCTGGGATCGCACCTGCCCTGGGGCGATCCCCGCCGCGGCTGGGACTTCGTCTCCACCGGGCACGGGGACGTGCCATGGGAGGACGCGTTCAGGGCGTTGAAGTCCATCGGCTACGCCGGTCCGATCTCCATCGAGTGGGAGGACGCCGGCATGGACCGGCTGCACGGGGCCGCCCAGGCCGTGGACTTCGTCCGCTCGCTGCTCTGGAAGCTCCCGGAGGCCTCCTTCGACGCGGCCTTCAGCAACCAGTCCTAGCCGCAATGCTGCTCAGTTAAGCGGTCCTGCTCGACGTCAACCCATGTCCCAGCGGCACGTTTCGTCCTAAATCGTGAGACGAATCCCGGAATGATATGTCGCAAGACATAACACTCAAGATCAATCCTTGGACCAACCCTGATCGTTCAAGGGTAAGGCGCCCCGTGCGCGGATTGATCGGGCGGAACCCCTTCAGCGCGGTTCATGCCCAGGGGTAGGACGTTTGGGCCCCCACAGTCTGCACCGAGGCCTCCGCTACTCGCATGCCGAGAGAACACGCATCGAAGAGTGTCAGCCCGCTGGCAAGCCCAGCGGCAGCAGCGCCCACCAGCGCGTCCCCTGCTCCCGTAGTGTCGGCGACGAAGACTTTTACCGCCGGGAGCCGGCGGAGGCCGGTGGCGTCCCCCACGACGGCACCTTGGGAGCCTAGGGTCACGATGGCCGAGGCAATTCCGCTCGTAAGCAGTGCCCGGCACAATTTCTCACCGGTACTTTCCAAGTCGGAAGGTCGGGTGGGGGGGCCCAATTCCCAGCAATTCCAGTGCCTGTACCGCTTCGTGTTCATTAACAATCAATGGATCGGCCTTACGGATAGACTCCGGGCGAATCCCAATGACAGGGGCCAGGTTCAGGACAATCCGGGTTCCTGATTTGGTGAGCATTTCGATTGCATGATCCACCGTGGCTACCGGAATCTCCCCCTGCAGAACGACCAGTGAACATCTACGAAGCATAGGCAAGGCGCTATCGACAGCTTCGCGGGAAACCGTGGAATTGGCGCCGGCGATCACAACGATATTGTTCTCGCCGTATTGGTCTACGGTTACGACCGCAAGTCCCGTGGCCTCTTCAATGTGCTTGACGTGTGCCAGATCCACTTTGGCGTCGGCAAGTAGGCTCAGGGCGATTTCGGCATGTGGGTCATTTCCCACGGCTCCGATCAGGAGCACACCAGCCCCTTGTCGCGCAGCAGCGAGAGCCTGGTTGGCTCCTTTTCCCCCTGGAGACATTGTTCCGCCCTGTCCGTGGACTGTATGCCCCGGTCCTGGGAGGTCCTTTACATTCAGGAGCAAATCGACGTTGATCGATCCGATCACACCAATTGTCTTCTTCTTCATTTCGACCTTCCGGACCGAGACCCACACACCTTCGAATGACTTAGATTGCCCGGGTGACCCAACGGACGATGCCGTCGAAGATCTCCCGGTAGCCGTCCCAGTCCTCACAAAACGCCGTGGGGGCCCAGTGCGGAGAGCAATCCGAGGTAAAGACCGCGCTTCGCCCCTTCATTTGCTCCGACAAAGCTATCAGCGGGTCACCGTTGAGTGTGGCGACCAACTCGGCATCGGCTTTCAGGACGGTCCGGTTGTAACCCAGCAATGCGGGCCACTCCTCCCCCGCAGCGCCAAGGACCGGGTGCCCGGAAACCTCAACCACCGCACTCTTTCCGGCAGGTAGCTCCCACCGGTCATCTTCCGCAAGCATCTCCACCGGCAGCACGTCGGCAATGGCCGTGTTGCGGAAGGCCCCCCGGGCATGGATGCCGGAGAATGAGAGATACCCGCCGATCATGACCAGGCCGCCGCCGGCTCGCGTCCAGTCGGCAAGGGCCTGAAGCCGGTCTTCGCCCGGTTCGAAGCGCTCGAAGACTGCCGGTGCCAACTGTATGGAATTCGCACCAATGTCGGAAAGGATGACGACGTCATACGCTGCCAAGGCGTCCGCAGAACCGGGAAAATCTGTTGGGACCTTGTGTGCAGGCATGTGGATGACTTCATGGCCGCTAGCTTCTAGCGCATCCTTTAGCGGTCCAACGCCTTCCACATAGGAATGGACGGTGAATTCGTCTACACCCTTGACGTGGGTCGAGGTGGTCATCCAGCTTTCGCCGGCAATCAATACTTTTGCCATGATTCCTTCTTAGTCTTGGTTGGTAAGTGAAGCGTGTAGAAATAGCCGGGCCGGATTGGAGATGAACAGCGCCATGATCTGCTCCTCACCCAGCCCACGGTCCCGTAGCCGGGCCGGAAAAATGAACGGTACGTACCCGAACCCGTTGCCCCCGTACGGCGTCAGCATTCCCTTGAGAAACGTGTCATGACTCAGCAGCAACTTCTCCTCGTACCCTGCGGTGACGAGTGCGCAGATCGCCTCGGCGCTCTGCGCTGGCGCCGGGGACTCTCCCTCGCCCGGGAAGCGGTATGGCATGCCAATCATGTCGAAGCAGAGGTAGGTTCCACGATGGGCCAATTCCTGTTGGTACGTCGGATCATCGCAGGAAGGGTCCATGTGGCATAAGACGACGGAGGCCGGGTCGACAGCGCAATCATCGAGGACGATATCCAGGATGCGGTGCCCCACGCGCTGCCATCCAGGCATGTGGATGAACAGAGGAACCCCCAACTCACGTTGGGCCCGAGCAGCCGCTCGGAGTGACTTTTCCTCGTCAGCGGTGAAGTTCGGCGAAACCCCGATTTCGCCAATGACCCCTGGCCGGACGCCATCCCGATGAAAATCGGCTATCAGCCTTTCGGTCTGGCGTTCTTCGGAATCGACGAGGTCATCCGGCGACTGGAAATTTTGCAAGTAGTAGCCCGAGCCCATGATCACGTTGACGCCGGATTGTTCGGAGTACTTCTTCAACAACCTAGTACTTTGTCTTAGCTAATATTCTGTGGAAATGGTGTCATTCTTGGGTGTGCGGGTTTTCGTCTACCACCCGCAAGGAATTGGGACAGGCCATGGGAAGAGCAAAATCACGTCCGG
>NZ_JBIXLN010000067.1:0-16158 GCF_045798555.1 Paeniglutamicibacter sp. MACA_103
CCCACGATCGGTTCATGGTGTTGCTAGCCGGCGGTGACCAGCTCGACGCTGACCGGTGTCGGGTTGCTGAAGATGTCCAGCACCGGGCAGTGTGTGTCGACGGTCGCCTGGAGTTCCTCGTAGCGCTCACGCGTTTCCGGGCCATCGATCTTGACTCTCAGGCGCACGTCGCCGAAGCCGGGGCGGACGGTCTTCTCGATGCCGAAGAGGCCGCGCACGTCCAGGTCGGCATCGGCGTTGATTTCCAGCGAGTCGATCTTGATGCCCAGTTGCTGCGCGTAGAGGCGGTAGACCACGACCTGGCAGGAGATGAGGGCGCCAAGCGCGAACTCGACCGGGCTGGCGGCGGAGTCGTCCCCGGCCAGGGCCTCGGGCTCGTCGACGATGAAGCGGTGCTTGCCGGCGGTGATTTCGCTGGACACCGAACCGGTGGACACGCCGCTGGCCTTGAAAGTCAGGGCCGCGCTGGCGGTGTTGGCCGCAATGCGCTCGCTCCAGGCGGTGCCTGCGGCGGTGAGCCGTTCGGCTCGAATGTCTTCAAGGGTGCTGTCGATCAGGGTTTCGGACATGGAAGTTCGATCCTTTCGTGGCTGGCGCATGCCTTGCGCGGCGCCATACTTACGCCGATCCGGTCGGGCGGCGTCGAATCTTCACCTGGCGCACCCCGCTATGACTAAGAGGGTTGCGGTCCAATCGACCAGGGTCGTGAATGACTGGAGCTCGTGATTCTGTCTACGAGTGTTGCCGATTCCGTGGTGCCCGCGCAAAGCATTCCCTTAACAAAACTTCACGATGAAACGGCCGTTCGTCGAAGAAGTGGCTGTCGTATCGCCGATTGGGGCCAAGGAAGCGAATAGTTGGGGCCTTTCGCGGTTGCGCGGCGAATAAAGGGCGCTGCCGGCTTGCGGCCACTCCTCGGGGCAAGTGGAGTCGGTCCTTGTGGCGTGGCAAGCGCCAAAGAAACACGAAACCGGCCATCGGCCCCGCCCTTTCCGAAATGGATGGGGCCGGGGCCGATGGCCGGTTTAGCGTCGGGGTCAGCCCTCGCGTTGCGGGGCGTCGTTGGCGTTGAGCTTCGAGAGCAGGTCCGCGAAACGCTTGATTTCCTCGGGGTCCCAGGAGATGAGCCGGTTTCTCAGTAATTGGCGCGACGCCGCGCTGGAGGCGAGATAGCCGGCCCGTGCGGGCTCGGTGATGCTGACCAGCATGGCCCGGCCGTCGTTCGGATCCGGGACACGGGTGACCAGTTCCTTGGCCTCGAGCCATTTGATCATCCGGCTCATGGTGGCCTTGTCCACCTGAAGCTCCTCGGCCAGGATGATCTGCTGCTGGGCGTGCTCGCGCGCCAGGATGGAGAGCACCTTGTAGCCCAGCGGCTGGAGTTCCGGATGAATGGCTGCGGCGCGTTTGCGAATGGCCTGGCGTGCCTTGACGACCATGGTCGAGAACTCTTTTTCCACGTCGGCGATCAGTGGATCAAGGGCTTCGGGGTCTGCTGCCGGTCCCGGATCGGGTCGGGAATCGGAGAACGGTGAAGTCATGGGAACCATTTTAGTGGCGATCCGCCGTTTCGAAGTCTTCCAGACGCCGGGTTTGTCGTTCCTGTCCGATCGCTGCCAAGGACGTTTGCCGCGGTACGGGACCAAGCGTATTCGTGGCACTGTTTGGGTTTGCTGCCAACAAGCTCGGCGCGGCGGTTCCTGCAGGGCCGGGTGCCCAGCGATTTCGTGGCAAACAATCGGCCCGAGGGCTTCACGGATCCGGTTGTCGCGGGCAGAATTGCTAAGTGTTGAACCCCGCCAAACGATGGAGAACACCATGGGCACGATCCTCAACCCGTACATCAGCTTCCGCGACACGGCGCGTCCCGCGCTCGAGTTCTACCAGTCGGTATTCGGCGGCGAACTGGACCTGCGTCCCTTCGCGGACTTCGACTTCGCCAAGACCGACAATCCCGAGGACGACAACAAGATCATGCACGGGCACCTGCGTGCCCCCAATGGCATGAACCTGATGGCCGCCGATACCCCCGCTTCCATGGAGTGGAAGGGCGGGACCGCCATCTCCGTCACGCTCAGCGGCGACGACAAGGAAGAAATGACCGGTTACTGGGACAAGCTCAGCGACGGTGCCAAGATCGGCGAGCAGTTGGCACAGGCGCCGTGGGGCGATTGGTTCGGTATGCTCACCGACAAGTTCGGCGTTGATTGGATGGTCAACATTGAAGGGCCGGGCACCACGGGGCAGTGACCGCGGTGCCGCCGGTGAATGAAGCCCGACGGCACCGGCCGGCTGGTAAATGCGTGGGGATGGCCAATGGGTCAAGCCCACGCATTTTCACGCCGTTGCGCGTGTGGGGGTTTCCCAGCGACAGTCGGTGCGTCCGGAATGTGGCCGTTCCCTTGACCGGTCGCGTCGCAATTGACCAGACTCAACCGTAGTCAACATCGAATTTTCCGGAACAAAGGGTGGCCCCATGGAGCACGAACTCGATCTCATTGTCATTGGCTGGGGCAAGGGGGGAAAGACGTTTGCCGGAACCATGGCCCGTGCCGGACAGCGGGTGGCAATCATCGAGGCATCGGCGGACATGTATGGCGGAACGTGCATCAACATCGGCTGTGTGCCCACCAAGGCACTGATCCATGATGCGGAAATCCGCACCGGGAACGGGTTCGACCCCGGCTACTTCGACGCCGCGGTGCAGCGCCGCGACAAGCTCACCGCCGCACTGCGGGCCAAGAACTTCTCCATGCTGGACGGCCTGGATTCCGTCATGACCATCACCGGCCGGGCAAGCTTCACCGGCCCCCGCCGCATCAGGGTCGAGGCAGGTGGGGAAACGCTCGAGCTGGGCGCCAAGCGGATCATCATCAACACCGGCGCGGTGCCCGCGGTCCCGGATCTCGACGGCGTGCGCACCGGCGGGCGGATCCACGACTCCACCACGCTGCAACATGCGCCGCTGCCCAAGTCCCTGGTGGTGGTCGGCGGCGGATACGTCGGGACCGAATTCGCCTCCATGTTCGCGCACTTCGGTTCGAAGGTCACCGTGCTGGACCGCGGGGCGCGGGCGCTGAAAAAGGAAGACGAAGACGTCGCCGCCGAGGTCCTCGGTTCGCTGGGCGACGTGGGGGTCGAAGTCCGGGTTCGCGCCAGCGTGCGGCGCATCAGCCAGGACGCGCAGACAGCACGGGTGCGCTACGAACAGGACGGTCAAGAACACGACATAGAGGCCGAGGCGGTGCTCATTGCCCTCGGGCGCACCCCCGCCACGGCGGGTCTGAACCTGGAAGCTGCGGGCATCGAGCTCACCGCATCCGGGGCCATCAAGGTCGACGAGCGCCTGTCCACCACGGCCGAGGGCGTGTACGCACTGGGGGATGTGAACGGCGGGCCGCAATTCACCTACGTGTCCCTGGACGACAACCGCGTGGTCGCCGATGCGATCCTGGGAACCGGCCAGCGCTCCACCGCCAACCGCGTCGCGGTTCCCCACACCATCTTCACCACCCCGCCGCTGGCACGCGTCGGGCTCAGCGAGGAGCAGGCCCGCGCGCAGGGGCTCGGGATCAAGGTCGCGGTCAAGAAGGTCGCCGAGATTGCCGCGATGCCCCGGCCCAAGATCGTGGGGGATGCCCGTGGCATCATCAAGGTCGTGGTCGATGCCCAGACCGACCTGATCCTCGGTGCGGCACTCATGCATGTGGATTCCCAGGAAGTCATCAACCTGGTGGCACTGGCCATGCGCCAGGGAGTCACCTCGGCCACACTGCGCGACTCGATCTTCACCCACCCCTCCTCGACGGAGGCATTGAACGAGGTGCTCGGGTCGTTCGCCCGCTGATCCCGGCTGGGTCACGCGGGGACCCGGATGGTGTGGGCGGCAGTTTCAGACCATAAGATGAGAGCGTGCAAGACCTGCTGACCAGCCTGGGCCCCGCACTCGACCTCATAGGGTGGGTGGCGCTCTTTGCCGCGGCCGGATTCTATGCCTTTGCCCTGGCCGAACGCCGCCGGGATGCGGAATGGAAGACCGCCGATTATGAGATCGCCGTGCTCGAGGGGCAGGAATGCCTGGTCTTCCACACGGCGGACGGGACCGTCCGCAGCGAGCTTCTGGTGCTCGAACACCCGCGCGTTCCCGAGGGCGAGGCGCTGGTGTACTACCGGGACGACAAGACCGGGTCCTGGCAACTGGAAAAGCCGCGCTCATATGTGCGCTTCCTGTATTGGACGGCCGCGTCCCTGGTGGCCGGTTTCATCCTCAGCAAGGTCCTGGGCGTTATCGCCCATTGGGATTAGCCCATCTCCGCCAGTGACAGGGCGATAATCCGGGATGTGGCCCCCTCATTGGTGGCCAACCACAATTCGTTGCCCACCACCAGTGCATCCCGTAACCGTCCCTCCCGGCCCGTCAGCATTTCCCGGGCACCGGGGAGCGCACCGCCTGCCGGCGGGGTTCCTTGCGGGAGCGGCAACACCCAAAGCCGTTCCCCGCGCAGGCACGCCACATATGCAACGTCTCCGTCAATGGCCAAGGCGCTTGGCGAGGCCTCGGAGGTCTTCGCCCAGACATGGATCGGATCGATAAGTCCCGGGTCGCCTGCCACCCCGGTGACCTGGGGCCAGCCGTAGTTGCCTCCCGCCCGGACCAGGTTCACCTCGTCGTCCTTCTCCGGCCCCAGTTCGCTGATCCACAGGCGACCGGCCGAATCCCAACCGAGCCCCTGCACGTTCCGATGACCGTAGGAATACACCGGGGAACCGGCGAAGGGGTTGCCTTCCGGAATGCCGCCGTCGGGCTCGATCCGCAGGATCTTCCCATTGAGGCGTGCCGGGTCCTGCGCCGCCTGCCGGTCGGTGGCATCTCCGGTGCCGATGTAGAGCAGGCCGTCGGGGCCCAGCTTGATGCGACCGCCGTTGTGGATGCCGGCCCGGGGAATGCCGGTCAGGATGTCGTGGGCGGGCCCCACCCCAGACTCCAGCAGCTCGAAGCGCACCACCCGGTTGTCGTCCCGGGTGCCCATGTAGGCGTAGAGCCACTCGCGACCGCCGGCGTCCGTCAAGATCTCCAACCCCAGCAGGCCGGCCTCGCCGCCCGGAACCACCTGGGGCAGCTGGGCCAATTCCGTGAGCGTGCCGTCGGGGGAGAGTGCCACGATCCTGGCGGTGTCGCGTTCGGAAATGAGGAAGCTGCCGTCCTTGCGGGCGACCATTGACCACGGCGTGTCAAGGCCGGAGGCCTTGATGATCCGTCGGGGATCGGTGCCCGTTGGCGCCGAGGCCGGCGTCGCCGTGGCGATGGGATGCTCCGGGAAAGAGCACCCGGCCAACGCAGCCACGCCCAGCGCGCCCCCCAGGGCCAGGACGGTGCGGCGATCCAGATCGCGGCCGGTCGCGGGCCCGTGAGCCTTCATGGCCGCAAGTCTAGTGCGCGTCGGCCGGCGCGCGGAAGGATCGGTGCAACGGCGGCAAAAACCCGGGCCGCTTGCGACGCCGGCGCTGCCGGTGTCCCAAGCGGCCCGGGCCCTTGGAGAGGTGTCGCGCGGTTACTTCGCGGCGGTCAGCGAATCGACCCATTCCTGGTTTTCGGAGATCCACTGGTCCACGATCGGGGCGTAGTCCTGGGTGTCGGCGCCGTTGAACATCGCGTTTTCAAGGGAGAAGAGCTTCTCGTCATCGATCTTGAAGTCCTTCATCCAACCGGTCAGGGCCGGGAAGTCTTCCTTGAAGGTCAGGCTGCCGTAGGTGCTGATGTGCTCGGCGGTGCCCAACGTGCCCTTGGGATCCTTGAGGTCCTTGATGGGGAACGCGTCATAGGCCCAGTGCGGACGCCACAGCGTCACCAGGACGTCGTCGCCGGCATCCGTGGCCTTTTTCAGCTCGGTCAGCATGGCGGGGGTGGAGGAGGTCACGAAGTCCATCTTCTCCAGGCCGTACTGTGGGATCACTCGCTCCTTCGTGGCCTTGGTCAGGCCCGCACCCGGGTCGATGCCCACGATGCGGTTGCCGAACATTTCGGCCTTGCCCGCGAGCTCGTCCAAGGACTCGATGTCCGCGTCCTTGTTCACGGCCACGGTCAGCTTGGCGTCCTCATACCAGGTGCCCAGCTCCTGGATCTTGTCGCCGTACTTTTCGGCCTGGGTCGCGTGGGTTTCCGGGAGCCAGACGTCCATGGCCATGTCGAAGTCGCCGGTGGAAATCCCGGAGAAGACCGGGGCCACGTCGGCGCTGGTCAGCGTGACATCGTAGCCCTTCTTGTCCAGGATGCGCTCCCACAGGTGGGACACGGCAAGGCCTTCGTCCCATCCGGCGAAGACACCGATGGTGATGTCCTTCTTGTCACCGTTTTCCGGGCCGGCGGCAGCGCCGCCTCCAGAACCACACGCGGTCAGTGCCAGTGCGGAGGCCGCGGCCACGGCCATCAGTGATACGAGTTTCTTCCTCATGGTTCTTGCCTTTCTCGACGACCCCTGGTGTTGCGGGGGTCGCTAATGGGGGAGTGGTTACGCTGCAACGTGCTTCTTGGACCTGCTCAACGAAGCGGTGACGCGATCAAGGAAGATCGCCAGGATGACCACGGAGAGACCGGATTCCACGCCCAGGGGCGTGTTCAGTCCGGTCAGCGCCGCGTAGACGGCGCCACCCAGGCCGCCGGCGCCGACCATGCCGGCGATGACGACCATGGACAGCGAGAGCATGATGATCTGGTTGATGCCGGCCATGATGGTGGGCATGGCCAGCGGGATCTGGATCTGGCGCAGGATGCGCATCGGCGAGGCCCCGAAGGCCTGTCCGGCCTCGACGACTTCGCTGTCAACGGAGCGGATGCCCAGTTCGGTGAAGCGGGCGCCGGGGGCCAAGGCAAAGACGATGGTGGCCACGATGCCCGGGACCGGGCCGATGCCCAGCAAAAGCAGCACCGGAATCAGGTAAACGAACGCCGGCATGGTTTGCAGGAAGTCCATCACGGGCTTCACGATGTTTGAGACCGTAGTGGCTTTGGCCGCTGCGATGCCCAGCGGGACGCTGATGACGACCGCGACCAGGGAAGCTACGAGCACCAGGGCCAGGGAGTGCATGGCATTGGTCCACTGGTTCATCCCGTAGATCAGCAGGAACCCGACAACGCTGCCCACGGCCAGCTTCCAGCCCTTGAGCCAGAAGGCCAGGGCGGCGAGCACCAGGATGACGGCCCAGAACGGCGGGGTCGTGAGAATCCAGTCGAGTCCGTCGTAGAACTGCGCGAAGAAGGCCTTGACGCCGTCGAAGAAGGTGCCGAGGTTTGCGATGACCCAGTCGAGGGCGATCTCGGCCCACTTGCCGACGGGGATCCGGAACAAATCGTCCATTAAAGTGTGCCTCCCATTTCACCGGAGGAACCCTCGGCGAAGATTCCTGTTCGTTCGCTGCCCTCGTCGCTTCCCGCACTCTGTCCCGGGGCAACGATCTGGATCGCGTCGGTTGAAGAGGGTACGTTGCCCAGGGCCGCCAACAATGTTGCGCGTGCGACCGCGCCGACCAACCGTCCCTTCTCGTCGACGACCGGCAGGGGAGTGTTGCTCTCCACGGACCGGCCGAACAGGTCGTTGAGCGCGGTTTCGGTGGAAACCGCGTCGTCCGCCCGAGTCAGGATCTCGGTCAGGTCCGAGCCTCCGCGGTCCGCCAGGGCCATGGTCTCTCGGTCGGTGACGATGCCGCGGAAGTTGCGGTGCCGGTCGATGACGAATGCTCCGGAGGTTTGCTGCTCGCGCATGGTCAGCAGTGCGGCGCGTGCTCCGCCGCTGATGCTGACCACGGCGCGCGGATTCTCCATGACGCTGCCGGCGGTCAGCACACGGGTGCGGTCCACGTCGCGGACGAAGGATGCCACGTACTCGTTGGCAGGGTGGGTGAGGATTTCATCGGGGGTCCCGATCTGCACGATTTCCCCGTCTCGCATCACTGCAATGCGGTCCCCGAGGAACATGGCCTCGTTCAGGTCGTGGGTGATGAAGACAATGGTCTTGCCCAGGTCCGCTTGCAGGGAGGCGAGCTGCTCCTGCATGTCGCGGCGGATCAATGGGTCAAGCGCGGAGAAGGCTTCGTCCATGAGGAGGATGTCGGTCTCCGAGCACAGGGCCCTGGCGAGCCCGACCCGCTGCTGCATGCCGCCGGAGAGCTGCCCGGGGTACTTGTCGCCCCAGCCGGTGAGCCCCACGGTATCGAGCATCTTGGTGGCCAGTTCGGTGCGCTTCTTCTTGTTCACCCCCTGGATCTCCAGGGCGTAGGCGGCGTTTTCCAACACGGTGCGGTGCGGGAGCAGCGCAAAGTGCTGGAACACCATCGAAACGCTCTTCTGCCTGACCTGGCGAAGGCGCTTGCCGGAGATTTTGCTGATGTCCGTGTCGCCAATGTGGACCGATCCGCTGGTCATGGGCCACAGGCCGTTGAGCATGCGGATCAAAGTCGACTTGCCGGAACCTGACAACCCCATGACGACGAAGATCTCGCCCGGCTTGACCTCAAAGGAGGCGTCGATGACGGCGGCGGTGCCCATCTGGGCGACATCCTTGCGTGACTGCCCGTCTCTCAGGGCCTTTACTGCTTCCTGCGGTCTGCGCCCAAACACCTTGAAGGCATTGGTGACACGAAGGGCCGGTGAAGCCGTCCCAGGTGTTGAATTCATGCGGCATTCCATCCACGTGCTGCGCGGGATATCCGGCAACTCGATTTGTGCATTCTTGTTCACTTGGCCGTTGCGTTCGGCTGGTGAGCCTCGCGCAAACGGATGAGACTTAGGTTCTCCACGCTAACAGCCGGGCGCATAAAAATTACTAATCCTCGGCGATTCCTCGTCAAATGGGACGCTTTTTTGGCGCAATCGCCCCGTAATCCCGCATCAGGATCGGAGTTACGACATCGTGATAATGGCGACAGGAAAAAATCAATATGTGATTTGTTTTCATGCGGACCGATGGTGAACAGCGCCCGTTGATTCCTTCGATTTTTAAAAAATACCTGGTCGCTATTCGATGATATTTGAAGATTCAATCACAAGGGGCAAGGGTTGGTTTGGGTGTTGATCGGCTTGCTGGGACCTTCGCCGGTTGGGGACAGGGTAAAAGCAAGAGATGATGGAATCACACGTTTTTCGTATTCCCACCTCCTGCGCGGTTCGCGCAGCGGCGGTGGGGGATCCAAGGAGGCACCTTCATGAGCGAGGCCATCAACATCGGTTCCGTCGACAGCATCGACGAAGGCGAAGCCATCGTCATTCCGTCCGAGGACAACGGGACCAAGGAAGACATTGCGGTGTTCCATGCCGAGGACGGCAACTTCTACGCCATCAACGACGAATGCACGCACGAGACCGCCTCGCTGGCCGACGGCTGGATCGAAGGCACCGAGGTCGAGTGTCCGGTGCACGCCGCCAAGTTCTGCCTCAAGTCCGGCGCGGCGCTTTGCCTGCCGGCGACTGTGGGCGCCCGCACCCACAAGATCGAGGTCAAGGACGGGGAGCTGCTGCTCTACCCGGAAACCCCGGCCGTCTTTTGGTCTCTGGCGACTATGCGGTCGGCTGGGCCGCCGACCAGGCCTGCGCCTTGTCGAAGCGAACGCCTGCCGGGTTGGACGGCAGCAGCATCAGCACGAAGATGGCCAGCCCTCCGAGGACCGGGATGAGGACGAGCAGGTACAGCCACCCGCTGAAGTTTCCGTCGTGAAGTCGACGGACCGAGACGGCGATGCTTGGGACCAACGTGGCCAGGCCGTAGATGATCACAATCACCAGGCCTGGAATCATGCCCGAACCCGGTTCTTGAGTGTATGGATCCGCGGTGGCTGCGCCGCCTGCCGTCATGGCGATCTGTCCGATGATCGAGACCAGGAAGCTCAGCAGGGCGACCCACCAGTATTCGCTGCGGCTTGCGCGGCCGCTGAAGGTTGCGTACTTCTTGAAGAAGCGCTGGATGGCCTCGCCGAACTTTGCTCCGTAGCGGGGCAGTTCCAGGCTGTTCTCGGTTGGGGTGGCGTAGGGGTTCTCGGTGGGGTGACCCGGGTATGACATGATTCGTTTTCCTCCATTGAAGTGATCAGTTCGAGCTTACGTGACTCGCGGTTCGTTGCCCAGTTGGACGCGCCCCTGTTACGGGGCCCGCCGCGTCGGTGCCGATGGCCTGCGCCGAAGACCTGCCGTCGCATCCGCCGGCCGCTGGAGCGGCCGAACCGCCCGTGATATCGCCGCCCTGCCGGCCGGCCACGCCGGCGCCGCCGGGGTGCGGGTCTCGGGAGGGCGCGGCTCGGAGAATCCAAGGTCCGCTCGTGGACCTCGCGTGCCCCCTCCCGCCTCTTACTCGCAGTCGGGCACTTGCCCGGTCGACGGGGGTATGGCAAAAGTCGATACAAACGAAAACGCCATCGAATTGAGCGGTGTTCAAGAATTGGGTATACGGTGATTCCGGAAACCAGTGAACGGTGTTCAGGGCATCGTCTCGGGGCGCCGGGCACCGAGTTCGAGTGCCCGGTGCACGCCGCCAAGTTCTGCCTCAAGTCCGGCGCGGCGCTGTGCCTGCCGGCGACCGTGGGCGCCCGCAGGCACAAGATCGAGGTCAAGGACGGGGAGCTGCTGCTGTACCCGGAAACCCCGGCCGTCTGGCCAACGCCCCGGACGAGAAAAGATGGCGGCCGCGGCGGCGAACGCAGGGGATGTTCGCCGATGGGCGATCAGGTGGCCCTAGCCAGGTGGTTGGCCCAATGCTGTCGCCCATGCGGCGATCTGGGAGCGGGTGCTGAAGCCGAGCTTGGCCAGGATGCGTTCGACGTGGCCGTCAACGGTGCGCGGGGAAATGACCAGCTGCTGTGCAATAAGTCGGTTGGTCAGACCTTTGGCGACAAAACCAGCGACCTGCATTTCCTTCTTGGTCAGGGGGTTTTGCTCGGATCCAACCGTCGCCGGCCCGGGGGTCACTCCGAGCGCGCAGTCGATGGCCTGGGTCTTCGACATCCGGGGTTCTCCGCTGGCCGGGGACGGGCTGCGCCGGCCAAGGCCTTGGCGCATGCGCTCGTTGCTTGAGTCGGAAGCTTCTTGCATGTGCGGACCGAACGACGCGACGGTGATTCCCAGTTCGGACCAAACCGATGCAACGGCATAGGCCAGTTCGGCGGCCCGATCGTAGTTGCCCGTGGACACGGTGATCCAGTGCAGTGCCTCGAGGCTCAGCGCCACGCACACACCGTCCTGGAAGGTGTCGCGCTGGATGCGGAGTGCTTCGGTGACTGCAGCGGTGGCCGAGTCATACTCTCCTAGCCTCCAGTAGCTGATCCCGCGGATCCAATACGCGTAGGCACGATTCCAGAGTTCGCCGTGGGAGGTGGCGATTTCGATGACCCGTCGGCAGGTTTCCAGCGCCGCCTCGAGACGATTGTCCAAGGCCTGGGCCATGCCCAGTTGAAAGAGCGCCGTCAACATGGCCGCGTTATCACCGTGGTCGGCATGTGCCGTACTCACCTTTTCGTAGAGCTCAATGGCCCCTGCCAGGTCTCCGCTGAATAGCCGGTGCAGCGCGAGCCAGTGTTCGGCGTGTGCCTCGAGCGCCACGTCCTCCAGCTCCCGGGCAATCCGGAGGCATTCGCCGGCGTAGCCTGCCCCCGTGTCGTGGTCGCCCTGGATGAGGCTGACCCAGGCTGCAACCCACATGGCCGACGCGTAGTCCGGATGATGGGCATCCGGGCATTCCTCCAAAACCCGATCGAGCAGCGCACGACCTTCCGGGATGAAATTCCCGGAGACCCATTGGTAGCGCAGCAGGGAAGCCATCCGGGCGGCGGTTGCGTGCTCACCGGGAGCCTCCAGGGCCCATTCCATGGCCGAGGTCAGGTTGGCCCTGTCCACTCGCGCGGCTTGCAGAAAGCGGCTTTGGTTCGGACCGCACCAGTTCCGGACCATCTTGTCGCATCGTTCCTCATAGTGCCGGAGATGTCGCGTGCGCAAGGTCTTCACATCCTCCGGGTTGGCCAGCAGCTCCTGGCCATACTCGCGGATGGTCACCAACTGGTGGTACCGCAGCACTTCCCCGTCGCGGCGGACTGAGAGGATTGACTTTGAGACCAGGGCATCCAGCAGGTCGAGCACCTCGCCGGATGAAAGATCATCGAATCCGCAGACCGCTTCGGCCGCCTCCATGTCGAAGCTGCCGGGGAACACCGATAGCCTGCGCCAAAAAAGCTGCTCGGATTCGGAACACAACTCGTAGCTCCAATCGACGAGCGCCCGCAGAGTCTGCTGCCGCGGCAGGGCGGCACGGTCACCTCGGTTGAGTAACTGGAAACGTCGATCAAGGCGCTCGAGCAGCTGGGTCGCCGACAAGGAACGCAGGCGAGTGGTGGCCAGCTCGATAGCCAACGGCATTCCATCTAGCTGTGTGCACAGTTGGGCCACGACGGGAGCGTTGTCCGCATCCAGGGCAAAGCCCGGCACGACGTTGCGTGCCCGGGCCACGAACAACGCGACGGCCTCGAAGCTTTCAAGCTGCTCGACGCGCACGTGTTCATCGGCTGCCGGGGTTGACAGCGGGGGAATGGCATAAAGGGTTTCTCCGGTGATGCCCACCGGTTCGCGGCTGGTGGCAAGGATGCGCACGCCGGGCGCCTGTCCAAGGATCCGGTCGACCAGGAGGCTGACCTCGTCGAGCAGATGCTCGCAGTTGTCCAGCACCAGGAGCATTTCCTTGTCCCGCAAATGATCGGTCAGCCGGTCCAAGGCGGGGCGCTGTGACTGGTCCGAGACTTCCAAGGCCGCCGCCACCACGGGCGCGATGGACGCGGTATTGGTCAGCGGGGCCAGCTCGACGATCCTGACCCCGTCGCGGTAGGCCCGGCGTGCCTGCTGGGTAATTTCCCCCGCCATCCGCGACTTGCCCACGCCTCCCGCGCCCGTCAGGGTGACCAGGCGGGACGAGGACATCAAAGCCTTGGCTTCGGCCATTTCGTGCCGACGGCCGATGAAGGAAGTCATTGAAAGCCGGCCCGTAGTGAAGCGGGAATCCATTGGTTGCCTAGTCATCGGTTGTTTTTCTCCAGTCTGCTGCCACGGGCTTCCACCGTGTGCGGTGGGTTCCGGGAGTGTGCCAAGCCTGCCGAAACCCATTCGTTCGGCTCCAAGTCTCTCATCACGGGCCCGGTGTTCTATGACGCAGGACACAATACGGGTATCGGAGGGGGTGGTTCTACCCATGTGGCGGGCGACGATTCGGTCCAAGCTGGTGTGCATCGACCAGACCGAAACCACGGACCCAAGGAGCGAGCCATGAGCCAGCAACCAGCCCCAACCGGCCAGCTGCCGGATATTGATCCGCGCCAGCTGCGAAACGCCTTCGGCAAGTTCGCCACCGGCGTCACCGTGGTCACCTGCCGCACCCCGGACGGCGTGCCGCACGGGGCCACGGTCAACGCGTTCACCGCGGTGTCCCTGGATCCGCCGCTGGCCCAGGTCACCCTGATTCGCGGGAACAAGATCTCCGGGCTCCTCGAAGACTCCCCGTTCGCTATCAACATCATGTCCTCGGGCCAATTGGACACCTGCCTGAACTTCGCCGGCAAGCCGATGAAGGGCGAGGTGGCTTGGCGCCCCGATGCCGAGGGCATCCCCGTGCTCGAAGGCAACAGCGCGACCCTGGAATGTGAGCCCTGGGCCGTCTACGACGGCGGGGACCACCTGATCGTCATCGGCCGGGTCATCGCCCTGCACAGCGACGACGAGTTGGATCCGTTGTGTTTCTTCTCGGGCAAGTTCCGCGAAATCGGGGACCATGTCGGAGGTGCACCCTGGGCCCTGTGCGGAGACAGCATGGCTACAGGTTGGTTCGAGGGCAGTACCGACTTCAACGCCTTCTGAGAAATTTTCCCCCTACCCACCCCCAGCAAAGGAGCTGAGCACCATGACCCAGGCACCCGACACCGAAAGGAACGTTGCGGACATGTCCGCGCGGACCATCCCCGCCAACCCGAAGTTGCCGATGACGGGCGACGAATACATCGAGTCGCTGCGCGACGGCCGCGAGGTCTACATCCACGGCGAGCGCGTCGATGACGTGACCACCCACCCGGCCTTCCGCAATTCGGTCCGCATGGCCGCCCGCCTGTACGACGGGTTCCACGATCCGGCCACCTCCGGCAAGCTGCTTTCCCCGACCGACACCGGATCCGGCGGCATGACCCACCCGTTCTTCAAGGTCCCGAAGTCCGTGGAAGACCTGAAAGAATCGCGCACCGCCATCGAGACCTGGGCCCGGATGAGCTACGGCTGGCTCGGGCGCTCGCCGGACTACAAGGCGGCCTTCCTGGGGACCCTGGGATCCATGCCGGAGTTCTACTCGCCATACCAGGAGAACGCACTGCGCTGGTACAAGGAGTCGCAGGAGAAGGTCCTGTACTGGAACCACGCGATCATCAACCCGCCGGTTGACCGCCACCTGCCGCCGGACGAAGTGGCCGACGTCTTCATGAAGGTGGAGAAGGAGACCGACAATGGCGTGATCGTTTCCGGCGCGAAGGTCGTGGCCACCGGTTCGGCCATCACCAACTTCAACTTCATCTCGCACTACGGGCTGCCGATCAAGAAGAAGGAATACGCGCTGATCTGCACCGTGCCAATGGATGCCCCGGGCGTGAAGCTGATTTCGCGCACCTCCTATGCGCAAAACGCCGCGGTGACCGGCACCCCGTTCGACTACCCGCTATCCTCGCGCATGGACGAGAACGACGCGGTGTTCGTGTTCGACAAGGTGTTGGTGCCCTGGGAGAACATCTTCGCCTATGGGGACCCGGAGCAGATCAACGGCTTCATGCCGCAGACCGGCTTTATTCAGCGCTTCACTTTCCAGGGCTGCATCCGCCTGGCCGTGAAGCTGGACTTCATTGCCGGACTGTTGCTCAAGGCCCTGGAGATCACCGGCACCCAGGATTTCCGCGGCGTGCAGGCGCGGGCCGGCGAGGTCATCGGCTGGCGCAACCTGTTCTGGGGACTGGTCGACGGGATGATGCTCAATCCGGACAAGGGGCCGAACGGCTCGGTGCTGCCGAAGATGGAATACGGCATGGCCTACCGCATGTTCATGGCCCAGGGCTATGCGCGCATCAAGGAAATCATCGAGCAGGACGTGGCCTCGGGCCTGATTTACCTGCCCAGCGGCGCGCTGGACTTCCAGAACCTGGAAATCCGCCCGTACCTGGACAAGTACGTGCGCGGGTCCAACGGGGTGCAGGCGGTGGACCGCGTGAAGCTGATGAAGCTGCTCTGGGACGCGATCGGCTCCGAGTTCGGCGGCCGCCACGAGCTGTACGAACGCAACTACTCGGGCAACCATGAGAACGTGCGCGTCGAGATGCTCATGCACGCCAAGCAGACGGGCACCGCAGGCATGATGAACGGCATGGTCGAACAGTGCATGGGCGAGTACAACTTGGATGGCTGGACAGTTCCGGACCTATTCAACAGCGACGACGTGAACGCCTACATGAAGCGCGGTCGCTAACACGGCAACCGGCCGGGTCCGACTCCCGGGGACTTGGGGCGGGGCTGGACCGTGCGGTCCGGCCCCGCCCGGTCCCGCGGAGGGAACGGGGTCCTTGGTGGGACCTCGCCGAACGATTTTCTCCAGGAGACTTCCATGAACCACACATCGGCCAACAGCGCGTCCGGGGATCCGACCGGCGAGCAGCAGCAACGCGTGGAGGAGGACCTCACCGCGCGGGTGCTGGCCTCCTTCGACGGATGCACCGACGAGCGCCTCAAGCACCTCATGCAATCGCTGACCCGCCACCTGCACGCCTTCATCCGCGACGTTCGGCTCACCGAGGCCGAATGGGAGGCCGCCATTGGGTTCCTTACCGCGGCCGGACACATCACCGACGACAAGCGCCAGGAATTCGTGCTGCTCTCCGACGTGCTCGGCGCCTCCATGCAGACCATCGCGGTGAACAACGAGGCACAGGGGAACGCGACCGAGGCGACCGTCTTCGGCCCGTTCTTCGTCGAAGACGCCCCCGAAATCCCGATCGGCGGGGACATCGCCGGCGGAGCGGCCGGCCAGCCCTGCTGGATCGAGGGCACCGTCACCGACACCGTCGGCACCCCCGTCCCCAACGCGCGGATCGAGGTCTGGGAAGCGGACGAGG